>NZ_AJWE01000023.1:0-70106 GCF_000281145.1 Rhizobium sp. CF142
GCGAAAGCCGATCGGCTCGCCGCCGAGCGATACACCGATGCGAACGACGCCGCGCGAGCGGATATCGTCGATCATGCCGGCAAAGGACGGAAGCGCAGAGCCGGCAACGACGGCCAGCGCGGCAATGGCTGTGAGAATGCGTTTCATGGTTCCATTTCCCTCTTCTGATTATGCCTGTTTCGCGGCCCGAAGTTCCGGTTCGGGCATCGAGTCCTCCCAGAGCCAGTAGCGGATTTCGCCCTCGCATCTGAAATTCACGACCTCATGGTTTCCCTTGGCATCGACGGCATGGATGACCACGCCGGCCAGGAAACCAGTGGAGAGTTCCTTGAGCTCCTCGACAGCCAGCTTGACGGCGTCGGAGAGCGAATAGCCGAATTTGAGCGCCAGGACGACGGTGCGCGCAGTCGAGCAGCGCATGGTCATCTCGCCGGTATGGGTGCAGGCGGCCGCGCCATAACGGCTGTCGGCATAGAAGCCGGCGCCGGGAATGGGGCTGTCACCGAGACGGCCGGGATATTTCCAGGCCCAGCCGGAGGTGGACGTCGCAGCGTGAATGCCGCGCGTCGGGTCGGCAGACAGGAAGACCGTGGTGTCACGCACGCGCTCGGGATCGGTGATGGTTCGGCTCAAGGGCGCAAGCGGAATATCCGGGAATTTCGCCAGCTCTTCCGGTGAAAGTTCCTTTTCCAGCCGTTCCCACCAGACTCGTTTGCTGTCTTCGAAGAGGACGTCATCTTCGGAGAAACCGATTTCACTGGCAAAGCGACGCGCACCGTCTCCGGTCAGCATGACATGCGGCAGGCGCTTCATGACTTCGTGGGCGAGGCGGGCAACCGGCAGCGTGTTCGGTACGGCGCCGACGGTGCCGACATCGCGGGTGTTGCCGTCCATGACGGCGCCGTCGAGCTCCATATTGCCGAGCATGTTCGGCCAGCCGCCGTACCCGACGCTGCGCACCTTGACCTCGCTTTCCACCTTGCTGATGCCGGTGACCATGGCATCGAGGCTGATGGCGCCCTCGCGCAGCATCTGTACTGTCGTCGGGAAACCGGGCCAGGCTTCTTTATTGGCCAAGAGCAGCATGAATACCTCTAATCTTTGCGCATTTTGGAGAGGAACTGGGCGATACGCGGGTTAGCCATGCCGCCCTCGGCAGCGAAGAAATCCGCAGTCGGCAGGTCGACGAGCAGCTTGCCCTTGTCGAGGAAGACGATGCGGTTGGAAATCTGCCGCGCGAATTCGATCTCGTGGGTGACGAAGAGCATGGTCGTGCCCTCGGTCGCAAGCTTGGCGAGGATCGCTAGGACTTCCGAGGTCATTTCCGGGTCGAGCGCGCTGGTGACTTCATCGAGCAGCAGATAGCGCGGCTGCATGGCAAGCGCCCGGCAGATGCCGACACGCTGTCGCTGGCCGCCCGAGAGCTGCGCGGGATAGGCTTCTGCGCGATCGCCAAGGCCAACGGACTGCAGCAGGGCACGGGCGCTAGCTTCGGCTTCGGCGCGGGGCTTCTTCAACACTTCGATCGGCGCCAGCGTGATGTTTCCGAGCACCGTCATATGCGGGTAGAGGTTGAAGAGCTGGAAGACGGTACCAGAGCGCTTGCGGGCTTCCGCCAATTCCTTCGGCTTGCTAACGTCGAAATCATCGACGATGATGCTGCCGCCGTTCAATTTTTCCAGGCCGTTGATGCAGCGGATCAGCGTCGACTTGCCGGAACCGGAAGAGCCGAGGATCGAGACGACCTCGCCGGGGTTGATGGTGAGATTGACGCCGTCGAGGACCGTGACCGGACCGAAGGCCTTCTTTACGTTTTCTACTTTGAGCATATCAGAGCCCTCTCCAGGCGGCATGCGCCCTGAGGCGGTTTTCGAAGCGGGCGCCGAGCCATGCGAACAGCTTTGCGCAGACGTAATAGAGCAGACCGACCACCGTCCAGACGATGAAGGGTTTCAGCGTGCGCAGGTTGAGGATGTTGCCGATCTTGGTGAGATCGACGACGCCGATGACCGAGATCAGCGAGGTGACCTGCAACTGATTGACGAGCAGTGCCGTCAGCGGGCCGATGGCAAAGGCCATGGCCTGTGGCGCCACGACATGGCGCAACACCTGCCAGCGGGTGAGGCCGAAGACGCGGGCGGCCTCGATCTGGTCGCGGCCGATGGATTCGATTGCCGAGACTGCGATCACGTAGACGAAGGCTGCGGAATTGGCCGAAAGCGTGATGGTGGCAGCCGTCGTCGGCGTGATCCGGATGTGCAGGAGGCCGGGCAGGCCGAAGAAGACGAGGAAGAGCTGCACCAGCACGGGCGAGTTCTTCAGGAGTTCGGCAATGAAGGTGATGACCGGGGTCAGCACCGGCACGCAGTAGAAGCGGCAGACGGCCCAGAGCGTGCCAATCAGCAGGCCGATCAGCGAAGTCGAGAAGAACAGACCGAGGCTGACGCCGAGGCCTTGCAGCAACAGCCAGATGTCGAACGGTGTGAAATCGGAAAAGCGCATCAGGCTACGGCCTCCATCATGTCGCGGTTAAGACGGCGGTGGAGGAGGGCGATGCCGAGTGATACTAGATAGGTCAGTGCCGCATAGACAACGAGCAGCACGACATAGACTTCGAAGGGCCGGTAAGTCTGTGAGACGACGATCTGTGCCGAGCCGGTCAATTCGTTCAGCGTGATGGTCGAGAGGATCGAGGAGGTCAGGACCATGTTGATCAGCACCGAGCCGAGCGGGCGAACCGAGGTTCGGAGCGCGATCGGCAGCACGATCTTGGTGAAGGTCACCCGGCGCGACAGGCCACTCACTTCGGCAGCTTCGATGATGCCTGGATCGATTGCCAGAATGCCGGCGCGGATCACGTCGGACGCATAGGCGCCGCCGGCAATCGAGAGTGCCACGACACCTGTCGTGAAGGCATCGATATAGATGCCGATCTCCGGCAGGCCGTAATAGAAGAAGAACAGCTGCACGATGAAGGGGATGTTGCGGAAGATATCGACGTAAACGAAGGAAATCCTGCGCAAAGCAGCGGACGAAGAGGTGCGGGCAATAGCGACGAAAGCGCCCATGATGACGCTGCCGATCAGCGCCAGCGCACAGGCCTCCGCTGTCAGCAGCGCGCCCTGCGCGAGAAAACCCAGATGGGGCAAGAGGATCGAAAGGTCGAACCGCACGATCACTCCCTTATGTACGATTGAAACCGGTTTCATCGTGTCGTTTGTGTGCACCGATGTCAAGAATGCCTGGTACGAAATGCTGATATATCTGTGACGAAAAGTTCGTTTTTACCGGTAACGTTCGGCGGAATATTTTTCGTCAAAAGGCGGAAAAGCTGGATGAATATGGACTGCACAATATCTCGCCACCTCGTTAGCCTTTATCGCACAAAGAAAGAGCAATCCGCATGAGCCAGCTTCCCTACATCGATTACGACACCGCTTCCGAAGAGATTCGCGCGGCGCATGACGAAGAAGTGCGGGTTCGCGGCAACATGACCAACATGAAGCGGACGTTGCTGCATTCGCCGCAGGCACACCGCATCTATGCCGAATGGTTCACGCTCAGGGCCGAGCTCAATCCTGCCATCAGCGACCGCGAGATCTGGATCTTCTCGTATTCGATTTCCAAGGCGCTGAAGTCCGACATTGCCATCACCTTCTTTCGCCGGGCTCTGATCAAGAACGGGTTCAATCCCGATGCCCTGGAGTTGAGCGATACCGAACAGCTGCTTAAACGGTTTGGCGCGGCAATCGTCGCCGATTCCAATGCCATTCCTGCCGATATCTGGGCCGAGTTGAAGGCGCGCTACGACACCAAAGTGCTCGTCGATCTCGTCGCTTTTGCCGGCATCATGATTGCTACTGCCGTCTACATCAATGTTGTCGAGGTCGATTTCGACCCCGAGCTTGAGGCTTTTGCCGAAGGCGCCAACTGAGTTTTTCATCACCCGAGGGGAGTTTTCCATGTCCATCATTTCAAGCCGCGCCAAGCTGCTCGGTACCGTTTTCAGCCTGGCGCTGGCTTTCAGTGCGCCGGCCGTTCACGCCGAGACGCCGCCAAACGTGCTCGTCGTTGCCCAGTCGATCGACGATGCTGTCAGCTTCGACCCGGCCGAAGGCTTTGAGTTGACCACCGTTCAGTCCTTCAACAACCTTTATCAGCGCCTCGTTCAGTCCAACCGTGACGATGGCACGAAGATCGAGGCTGCACTCGCCGCTTCCTGGGAAGCCGGCAGCGATGGCAAGAGCCTGACCTTTGCGCTTGCCGACGCCAAGTTCGCCTCCGGCAATCCAGTTCGCCCGGAGGACGTGATCTTCTCGCTGACGCGCGCCGTTAAGCTCAACAAGTCGCCGGCCTTCATCCTCAACGAACTCGGTTGGAAGGCTGACAATGTCGATGCCGCCATTACCAAGGTTGACGACAAGCACGTCAAGCTCACCTGGACGGCCGATGTCGGCTCCGGTTTTGCATTGTCGCTGCTGACGGCGCCGATCGCCTCTGTTGTCGATGAGCAGACGGTTTCGCCGCAGGCCAAGGACAATGATTTCGGCAATGGCTGGCTGAAGACCAATTCGGCGGGTAGCGGCGCCTACACGATTGCCACTTACACGCCGCATGAAGCTCTGGTGCTGCAGGCCAACGCCAATTCGTCCGACAAGCCGACACTCGAAAGCGTTATCATCCGTAACGTGCCTGACGTCGGCGCCCGCCGCCTCCTCGTCGAGCAGGGGGATGCCGATATCGCCCGCGGTCTCTCCGCAGACCAGATCGAAGCGTTGAAGGACAAGAGCGGTGTCAAGGTTCTCTCGGTTCCTTCCGCCCGCCAGGATTACATCCTGCTGAACAGCAAGGCGAACCCGACACTCGGCAACCCGGCCTTCTGGGAAGCGGCGCGTTATCTCGTCGATTATGACGGCATCACCAAGAACCTGCTGCGCGGGCAGAGCAGCGTTCACCAGGCCTTCCTGCCGAACGGCTTCCCTGGCGCGTTCAGCGACACGCCCTTCAAGCTCGATGTCGAGAAGGCAAAGAAGATCCTCGCCGATGCAGGGATCAAGACGCCGTTGAAGGTTGAATTTATCGTCTTCAACGACCAGCCGTTCCTGTCGATCGCCCAGTCGCTGCAGTCGACCTTCGCGCAGGCCGGCATCACGCTCGACATCCAGCCGGGTGTTGCGAGCGACATCTATGCGCGCGGTCGTTCGGGCAAGTTCGAGATGACGCTGCGTTACTGGATCCCGGACTATTTCGATCCGCACTCCAACGCCAGCGCCTTCGCGATCAACAAGGACAACTCTGCCAACACGGCTGCCAAATATGCTGGCTGGGTGATCCCGGAACTGACCGACGAAACGCTTGCCGCCGTCAAGGAGCGGGATGCCGCCAAGCGCGCTGCGCTCTATCAGGATCTGCAGAAGAAGGTCCAGACAAGCTCGCCCTTCGTTTTCATGCTTCAAGGCAATGACCAGGTCGTGCTAAGCGACAAGGTGAAGAACTATGCCCAGGGTCTCAACGCAGACCAAGTCTATTACGACAAGGTGACAAAGTAAGTGCCGCAAACGGCAACCAATACGCATGCTGACATGAACAACTCCCGCCAGCGCAACAGCTGGCGGGAGTTGTCGTTCGTCTGGCCGCTTTCGAAATGGCTGTGGTCCTTTGCGCTGACGCTCTTCGGGCTGGCGCTGGTGACCTTTGCAATGACGCGGCTCTCGCCCATCGATCCGGCGCTGCAGCTGGTCGGCGATCATGCCAGCCAGTCGACCTATGCGCAGGCGCGGGTCGAACTTGGGCTGGATCTGCCGCTGCCCGTGCAGTTTTTCCGTTATGTCGAGACGGCGCTGTCGGGCAATTTCGGCCAGTCTATCTCGACCGGCCAGCCGGTGGCGAAGGACATTGCCCGTACATTCCCTGCCACGATCGAGCTTGCGACGGCGGCGATCATCCTCGGTGCGATTATCGGTCTTGCGCTCGGCATAACCGCCGCCATGCGGCAGGGGACATGGGTGGATGGGCTTGCCCGTTTCGTGTCTCTCTTCGGCTATTCCGTGCCGATCTTCTGGCTTGGCCTGTTGATGTTGCTGCTGTTCTATGCGCGGCTGCACTGGGCGCCGGGGCCAGGCAGGGCGGATGTCGTCTTTCAATATACGGTCAAATCGGTGACTGGGTTTGCGCTGATCGACACCTGGATATCGGGCAAGGCGGGCGCCTTTCGCGACGCGCTGGTGCATCTGGCGCTGCCGGCGATCGTGCTTGCCTTTCATGCACTTGCTGCGATTTCACGGCTGACGCGCGCTGCTATCCTCACCGAACTCGGGCAGGAATATGTGACAACGGCACGTGCCAAGGGAGCGAGCCTCGGCCGCATCGTCTTCGTCCATATCCTGCCGAATATTTCAGGAACTCTGCTGACAGTGATTGCTCTTTCCTATGCCAGCCTGCTGGAAGGCGCCGTGTTGACCGAGACAGTCTTTGCCTGGCCGGGTATCGGCCGGTATCTGACGACGGCGATGTTTGCCGGTGACATGCCGGCGATCCTCGGTGCGACGCTGGTCGTCGGGGCCTCCTTCGTACTTCTCAACGCGCTGACCGATCTCGGCGTGGCGCGGCTGGATGCGGGGAGGAAGCGATGAGCGCGATCGTCCAGGCGCCGCTCGCCGGTCCATCTTTCGTGCGACGTGTGTTGCGCTCGCCCTCGGCAGCGACGGGCAGTGCCGTCGTGCTTTTCATTCTGGCGCTTGCCCTGCTGGCACCGCTGATTGCGCCCTATGATCCCAACCTGCAGGAGACGGCCAATCGCCTGATGCCGCCTGATGCCTCGCACTGGTTCGGCACGGATGGTTTCGGCCGGGATATCCTGTCGCGTATCATCCATGGCGCGCGGCCGACGCTGCTTCTCGTGCTGGTCGTCGTGCTGCTAATGGCGCCGCTCGGCATTCTCGTCGGTATCCTCTCCGGTTTCTTTGGCGGCATCACCGAGCGCGTACTGATGCGTATCACCGATATCGTCATGTCCTTTCCACGGCTGCTGCTTGCCTTCGCCTTCGTTGCCATCATGGGGCCGGGGCTCATCAATGGTGCGCTGGCGCTGGCGCTGACAAGCTGGCCTGCCTATGCGCGTCAGGCGCGCGTCGAGACGGCAGCGCTCAGGCGCAGCGATTATCTGGCGGCCGCCGAAATGGTTGGTATTCGCGGGGTACGATTGCTCTGGGGGCATATTTTGCCGCTGGTTCTGCCTTCGGCGATCATCCGCCTGGCGCTTGATCTCTCGGGCATCATTCTTGCCGCGGCCGGCCTCGGCTTCCTCGGTCTCGGTGTTCGTCCGCCGACGGCGGAATGGGGCTCGATGGTCTCGGAGGGCACGCAGGTGATCTTCGATCAATGGTGGGTGGCGGCCGTGCCGGGCTTTGCCATCCTGATCACCTCCTTTGCCTTCAATCTGCTGGCCGATGGCCTGCGCGATATTCTGGATCCGCGCCATGACTGAGCCACTGCTTTCCGTCGATGATCTGTCGATCGCCTTTCCGTCAGAGGCTGGCTCGGTACGTGTCGTCGATGGCATTTCCTTCTCGGTCGGTCGCGAGGTCGTGGCGCTGGTCGGTGAATCCGGCTCCGGCAAGTCCATGACCGGCCGCGCGATGATGGGGCTGTTGCCGCGCCGGGCAGAGGTGCGAGCAAAGCGTCTCGCCTTCGACGGGCAGGAATTGACGACGCTGTCCGCATCCGGTTGGAACAGGTTGCGCGGTAGTGGTCTCGGGCTGATCCTGCAGGATCCGAAATATTCGCTGAACCCGGCCCATAAGGTCGGCCGGCAAGTAGAGGAGGCGCTGCTTCTGCACACGAAGCTGTCGGCTGCCGAACGGCGCGAGCGGGCGCTCGACATGCTGGACAAGGTTGGTCTTCCCGATCCGAAGCGGATCTATTCCAGCTATCCCGCTTCCCTCTCGGGCGGCATGGGGCAGCGGGTGATGATCGCGGCCATGCTGATCAACCGGCCGAAACTCTTGATCGCCGACGAGCCGACCTCGGCTTTGGATCGCGGCCTGCAGGACCAGATCCTGACGCTGCTGCGGTCGCTGACCGAAGAGCTCGGCATGGGCTTGCTGCTCATCAGCCATGATCTGCAGCAGGTCTCGCGTTATGCCGATCGCGTCATGGTCATGCGTCACGGCAAGATCGAGGAACATATGGCGTCGGCCGATCTTGCCAATGCCAAATCGGATTATACGCGGGCGCTCTGGGCGGCGCGGCCTTCGGCTGCGACCTACGGGACGCGCTTGCCGGTTTACGGAGAGGTGGCATGAGCGCGCTTTCCGTTTCCGATCTTTCCGTGACCTTCCAGGGCAGCGGCAAGGGTTTTACCGCCGTACGTGGCGTCAGCTTCGAGGTTGCCCCGGGCGAAACCTTCGGGCTGATTGGTCCCTCCGGCTGCGGCAAGACGACGGCGCTGCATGCTGTTGCCGGGCTGAACACCCATTGGCAGGGCTCCATCACCGTATTCGATGAGGCGCTGCAGCCGGGGCATAAGATCACCGGCGCACTGCGCTCCAATATCCAGATGGTGTTTCAGGATCCCTATTCCTCGCTGCATCCGCGCCATCGCATCTCCCGCATTCTCGGCGAGCCGCTGGCGCTGCGGGGCGTGCGCAATGTCGAGGATGAGGTGCGCATCGCGCTCGATCAGGTCGGCCTGCCGGCTGCTGTCGCCGGACGTTATCCGCACCAGCTTTCCGGTGGGCAGCGGCAGCGTGTGGCGATTGCGCGTGCGCTGCTTTTGAAACCGAAGCTGCTGCTGCTCGATGAACCGACATCGGCGCTCGATGTCTCGGTACAGGCCGAAATTCTCAACCTGCTGAATGATCTCAAGGTGTCGCACGGCATGACCTTCGTGCTGGTCAGCCACGATCCCGGCGTCGTCGCGCATATGTGCGACCGGGCCGTGCTGATGCAGGCCGGTCGCATCGAAAGCGAACTCGACCGCGCCACCCTCTCGCAAGGCGGCTGGGTCGAGCAGCTTGCCGCCCGCTAGTTACGCGAGCGGCAGGATCAGGACATCGCGAGCCGGCACCTCGATGTGGCCCGCATCATAGGCATGGTTTACCGGCCAGGCGGGCTTGCCGCCTGACAATTTTCCGTCTGCAAGGCTGACTGTTGTCGTCTGCGCCTTGCGCGTCGGATTGACCAGCCAGAGAAAGCTGCCCTTTTCGCCCTTGTGGACGCGGGCGAAGACCGCATCATTGGAAAGCGTCGCATGACGCGTCCGGCCGCTCCATTTCACCAGTTCGGCGAAGAAGGCGGCATTGGCCTTGCCATCGGTGCGATAGAAGGCGACCGAGGGGTTGGTGCCGATCAACAGGGTGCGGCCCTTGCCGTAGCGGTTTTCGACGATGGCTAAACGCCCACCATCGAACGTGCCGCGACCGGTACCGCCGGTCAGGCGATAGGACTGCAGGAGACCGCCGCCATCGACGGCGATATCATCGAACTTGAAGTGGATGCGGTTGCCGATGTCGGGCATGAATTCCACTTCCTCTTCACGTGCACCGAAGACTTCGTCGAGGCCCATATTCGGCTGTACCTGGCCGACATGGCCGCGGTCGCCGAAATAGCCGGGGCAAGCTTCGGCAATCAGCGTGCCGCCCTTTTCCACCCAGGTCATCAGGCGCGCTGCCTGCTCGGCAGTGAACATGATCGGGTAGGGGAAATAGAGAAAGTCGTAGGCGTCGATATCGTCGATATGGACCCAGTCCGGTTGCAGGCCCTGACCGAGGAAGGCGCGGTAGGCGCCCCACATGGCTTCCGGATAGGGCTTTTCCTTTCGGTCGTAGTTCAGCAGGTAATCCCATTCCTGTGTTTCTGGGACCACGAGAATGCCGACCTCGCCGCGAACAGGCTTTGCGTCCCAGAGTGTCTTCTGCGCCGGATCATTCGCCCATTTCGCCATGGCGCTCTGCAGGTCGGAACGCGGCGTGCGGCTGCCGTCCATGCCGTAGGCGCCGAAGGCGCCGAAGAGCGGGCCGTCGAGAAGCGGGCGCCAGCGCAGGTTTAGGACACCGCGAGCGCCGCCGGCAAAGGAAGTCATGCTCCAGATGCGGATATCCTCTGGCTCGGCGACGCGGCCGTCGTCCTTGTCGCGGCCGATCACCTGCGGCTGCAGCCAGAGCGGGCCGCCCTGACGCTCGGCATGCCAGAAAGGCTTGCCGCGGGCAGCGGCGCGGTTGATATCGACGCCGTACCAGGTCTTCCACGGCTCGGTGCCCTTGCGGGCCTGGATCCAGGTGAAACCGTAGATTTCCACCTTGGAGGCGGCGAGCCAGTCGTCGCAACCATTGGCCGCCATGTTGGGGATTGCGCCGGAAATGCCGTGGGCGGCAATGACGTTCTTCTGGTCGACGGCGCGGATCGTGTCGATGCGCCACTGCATCTGGCCATAGAAATTGTCGCGCTTGAACTGCAGCCAGTCGATGCATTCGGGGTAGGGCGCCATATGGACTGGCGGCTCGATATCGGCCCATTCGGCGTAGCTGTAGCGATGCCATGCCTTGGCGAGCACTTTCAGGCTGCCGTATTTCTTTTCCAGCCATTCGCGGAAGGCGGCCTTTGCATAGCTGCTATAATCGACATCGGCGGAATAGTTGACTTCGTTCCAGACATCGTAGCCGTAGATTGCCGGATGATCCTTGTAGCGGGTGGCGAGCGCCGTCAGGAACTTGCCGGCGGCCTCCTTCACTTCCGGGCAGTTCAGCGTTAGCGCACCGGCGCCGCCGCCATTGTTGGAAAAGCCGCCGGTCGCCGCCGAGACGCCCATGTAGGAGCCGAGCTTGGTGCCATCGGCATTGACCTGCAGTGCATCGGCATATTTGCGGACGGCCCAGTCGGGCACGGCGTGGATGAGTTCGGCAATGATGGTCTTTATGCCGTTCCTGGCGGCTAGATCGAGTTGGCGGTCATATTCCTCCCAGTCGTAGACGCCCGGGGCCACTTCGATCGCGCTCCACATGAACCAGTGACGGAAGATGTTGAGGCCGTCTTCGCCCGCTGTCGCGTAGTCGCGTTCCCAGTCGTCGCGCGGCGGATTGGACTTGCGGAAATAGACGGCGCCGTAGGGGAATTGGATATCGTTTCTGAGCATTGTCCTGTCCTTCTCTATCGATGTCCGGACATGGCTTCGCCGTCCGGAGAAAGGGCTCCGGCAGGAGGCAATCGAAGATGGTGTCCGGTGGGTCTAAAGGGTCCTGATCTAGCGCGGTCCTCCGGCGAGGAGTTCGAGCGTCCGGATGAGGGCGGAATGGTCACGTTCGCCGTCGCCGTTGGCAACAGCGGCATTCATGAGTTGCTGGGTGGCAGCCGTATTCGGCAGCGAAAGATCGAGCGCGCGGGCGGCGTCAACTGCAAGCGTCATGTCCTTGCGGTGCAGGCGGATGCGGAAGCCCGGTTCGAAGGTCTCCTTGACCATGCGCTCGCCATGCACCTCAAGAATACGCGAGGCGGCAAAACCACCCATCAGGGCTGCCCGCACCTTGGCCGGATCGGCGCCGGCCCGCTTGGCGAAGAGCAGTGCTTCGGAAACCGCTTCGATCGTCAGGCCGACGATGATCTGGTTTGCGACCTTGGCCGTCTGGCCGTCGCCGACGCCGCCGACCAGCGTGATGTTCTTGCCCATCTTTTCGAAGAGCGGGCGGGCACGCTCGAAGGCCTCTTCCTTGCCGCCGATCATGATGGTCAGCGAGCCGGCCTTGGCGCCGACTTCGCCGCCGGAGACCGGAGCATCGACATAATCGCAGCCGAGCGCTTCGATGCGCCTGGCAAAATCCTTGGTGGCAACCGGCGAGATCGAGCTCATGTCGATGACGAGCTTGCCTGCCGACAGGCCGGAGGCCACACCGTTCTCGCCGAAGAGCACCGCCTCGACATCGGGCGTATCCGGCAGCATCAGGATGATGATGTCGGAGGCCTCGGCAACAGCCTTGGCGCTATGGGCAGCCTTGCCGCCCTTGGTGATGAGATGCTGCGAAGCGTCCTTCACGCGGCTCAGATGCAGCGTGTGGCCGGCATCGATCAGATGTTCCGCCATCGGGCGGCCCATGACGCCCAGTCCGATAAAACCGATATTCATGTCACGCTCACTTCCGATAGGGTTTCATCCAGCCAAGGCCTTCTCTGGTGCCGGCCTTCGGCTTGTATTCGCAGCCAACCCAGCCGTCGTAACCGAGGCGGTCGAGTTCGGAGAGGATGAAGCCGTAATTGATCTCGCCCGTGCCGGGTTCGTTGCGGCCGGGATTGTCGGCGATCTGCACATGGGCAATCCTGTCCTTCAGCCGGGTGAAGGTCGGGATCAGATCGCCCTGCATGATCTGCATGTGGTAGAAATCGTACTGGATGTAGAGATTGTCGGAGCCGACCTTGTCGAGGATGCGCTCGGCATGATCGGTCGTCGACAGGAAGAAGCCGGGAATGTCGCGCAGGTTGATCGGCTCGATCAACAGCTTCACACCCGCATCGGCCGTGCGCCGTGCTGCATATTTCAGGTTCTCCACCAGCACTTTTTCCAGCGTTTCGAGATCGGCCCCCTTTGGCACGAGGCCGGAGATGACGTTGACCTGCGGGCAATCGAGCGCCTTGGCGTAGTCGAGGGCGAGCGAGATGCCGCTGCGGAATTCCTCGACACGATCCGGCAGGCAGGCAATGCCGCGTTCGCCGCCGGCCCAGTCACCCGAGGGAACGTTGAAGAGGGCCTGTTTCAGGCCGTTTGCTTTGAGCGCATCGGCGACCTTTTCCTTCGGCTCGGCATAGGGGCCGAGATATTCGAGCGCGCCAAAGCCGTCCTTTGCGGCGGCGGCGAAACGATCCAGAAAGGCAAGATCCTGATAGAGGAAGGAAAGATTGGCGGAAAATTTCGGCACTGGAACATCCTCAGGCATTGGCGGGAGCGACGAACCGATGCCGGTGCAGCATGCGCTTGTCGCGTGGGTCGGGATTGGGAACGGCTGAAATGAGGCTCTTCGTATAGGCTTCCTGCGGCGCGGTGCAGATCTGCTCGGCCTCGCCGAGTTCGACGATCTTGCCGCGATGCATGACGGCCACGCGGTCGCAGAAATAGCGTACCACGGAAATATCGTGCGAAATGAAGATGAAGCTGAGGTTCAGCCGCTGGCGGATATCGAGCAGAAGATCGAGGATCTGGCTGCGGATGGAAACGTCGAGTGCCGAGGTTGCCTCATCGGCGATGATGATGCGCGGGTCGAGCGCTAGCGCCCGGGCAATGCCGATGCGCTGGCGCTGGCCACCGGAGAAGGCGTGCGGATAGCGCTCCATGCCCATCGGATCGAGGCCGACGAGGCGCATCAGTTCGGCGACACGGTCCTCCAGCGCCTTGCCTTTGGCGAGGCCGTTGACGATGAGTGGATCGCCGATCACTTCCTTGACGGTCATGCGCGGATTGAGCGAGGCGAAAGGATCCTGGAAGACGAGGCGGACTTCGCGATGGAAGTTGCGCAGGTCCTTCTTGCCGAGCTTGGTGACATCGGTTTCACTGCCATCCTTGCCGCGATAGAGGACGGTGCCGGTCGTCGGCTCGACGGTGCGCAGGATCAGGCGGCCGAGCGTCGTCTTGCCGGAACCGCTTTCGCCGACGATGCCGAGGTTTTCACCGGGATAGAGGTCGAAATTGGCGTCATCGACGGCGCGCAGCGTATTGGCATTGCCATGCCAACCGAAAGTCTTGCCGAGATTGCGTACCGACAGGATCGGCTGCGGCGCTTCCGATGAGAGGGCGATGGCCGGCAATCGACCTTCGACGTGATGCGTCAGCTTCACCGTAGAGGCCAGCAACTGGCGGGTATAGGGATGGGTTGCGGCGTGATAGATGGCGTCGACCGGGCCGCGCTCGACAATATGGCCGAAGCGCATGACGGCGACTTCATCCGCCACTTCGGCCACAATGCCCATATCGTGGGTGATAAGCAGCATCGCCATGCCGCGATCGACCTGCAGCCGTTTGATGAGGTCGAGGATTTCCGCCTGCGTCGTCACGTCGAGGGCGGTGGTCGGCTCGTCGGCGATCAGGATATCGGGATTGCCGGCAAGGGCCATGGCGATCATGGCGCGCTGGCGCATGCCGCCGGAGAACTCGAACGTGTAGCGGTCGGCCATCTTGTCCGGGTTGGGGATTTCGACCTGGCGCAGCAGTTCGACCATGCGGGCGCGCGCCGCCTTCTTGTCGAGATTGCTGTGCAGGCGGATCGCCTCGACGATCTGCGAGCCGATCGTATGAACTGGCGAGAGCGAGCTCATCGGCTCCTGAAAGATGAGGCCGATGCGCCGGCCGCGGATCTCTCGCATGGTGCGGCTGCCGGGCTGAACGGCAGCGATATCGGTGATATCGCTGCCGTTTCTCAGCAGGATGCGACCGCCGACAATAGTGCCGGGCTTGTCGACGATCTGCAGCAGCGAACGGGCCGTGACACTCTTGCCGGAGCCGCTTTCGCCGACGAGGCAGAGGGTCTGGCCGCGCTTGAGCTGGAAGCTCACATCCTCGACGGCATGCAGGATATGCGTGCGCAGCCGGAAATCGATCGAAAGGTTTTCAACCGAGAGGACGACGTCATCGGGAAGATCGGTCATGCTTCCTCCTCAATTGTCATAGGGATCGGCTGCATCGCGCAGGCCGTCGCCGAAGAAGTTGAAGGAGAGGACGGCAATGACGACCGCCAGTGACGGCCAGATCAGCAGCCAGGGCGCGGTTGCGACCGTGCGGATATTCTGGGCGTCCTGCAGCAGCACGCCCCAGCTGACGACAGGGGGCTTGAGGCCGATGCCGAGGAAGGAGAGCGAGGTTTCGGCAACGATCATCGTCGGCACGGCGAGGGTGACGACCGCGAGGATGTGGCTTGTCAGCGAGGGCAGGATATGGCGGAAGATCAGCCGCGCCTCGCTCGAACCGTCGAGCTTTGCAGCAGTGACGAAATCTTCGCTGCGCAGCGCCAGGAAGCGCCCCCGCACTTCGCGGGCAAGGCTCGTCCAGCCGAGCAGCGAGACGATGATGGTGATGACGAAATAGACGTTGACCGGCGACCATGTGAGCGGGATCGCCGCCGCAAGGCCGAGCCAGAGCGGAATGGTCGGCATTGCACTGACGACTTCGATGACGCGCTGGATCAGCGTATCGACCCAACCGCCGTAGAAGCCGGAGATGGAGCCGAGCACCACGCCTAGCACCAGCGACATAGCAACGCCAACGAGGCCGATCGACATGGAAATGCGGGTGCCGTAGATCAGCCGGGTGAGAACGTCGCGGCCGAGGCGGTCGGCGCCGAGCAGGTACATGGGATCATTGGGGTTGATCGGACCGATGAAATGCGTGGTCATCGGGATCAGACCCCAGAGCTTATAGGCCGCGCCTCTGACGAAGAAGCCGATCGGAACGACCTTGGTATCATCGACCACGAAAGTGCGCCTCAGCGCCACCTTGTCTATCTCAACCCTGTAGCCCTTCACATGCAAATTGAATTCCGAGCTGCCATCCGGCCTGGTCACGAAGAAGCTGAGGCCCTGTGGCGGTGCGTAGGTATATTGCGGCTTCGAGGTTGCGGGCAGGGAAGGCGCCAGGAATTCGGCGAAGAGGCCGATGAGATAGAGCAGGAGGATGATCATGCCGGCGACCATCGCCACCTTCTGGCGGATGAGCTTGCCGGCAATCAGCCGCCACGGGCCGATGGCGGCCGTCGAGACGGTCTTTCCTTGTTTCAGCGGGCTGATCGAGGGGCCGTCGGCGGCGACGTTCAGGGGACCGGTATGGGTTCCGAATGTTTCGTGCGTCATCGGCGCCTCCTCAGTTGAACCGGATGCGCGGATCGAGCAGCGCAAGCAGCAGGTCCGACAGGAGCATGCCGACGAGGGTCAGAGCTGACAGCAGCAGGATGAAGCTGCCGGCGAGATACATGTCCTGCGAGACCAGCGCACGGAAGAGCAGGGGGCCGGCGGTCGGCAGGTTCAGGACGATGGCGGTAATCGTCACGCCGGAGACGAGATGCGGCAACACCCAGCCGATGGCCGAGACAAAGGGATTGAGGGCGATGCGCACCGGATATTTGAGAATGACTTTGTATTCGGGCAAGCCTTTGGCGCGGGCGGTGATGACATAGGGCTTGTGCAGCTCGTCCGTCAGGTTGGCGCGCAGGACGCGGATGAGGGCGGCTGTGCCCGAGGCGCCGATGATGATGATCGGTATCCAGAGATGGGCGAGGAAATCGCCGACCTTGGCGAGGCTCCAGGGCGCTTCGGCAAATTCGGGGGAGTTGAGGCCGCCGACGCTTTGGCCGAGATACCGATAGGCGACATACATCAGCGTCAGCGCCAGGATGAAGTTCGGCACGGCAAGACCGATGAAGCCGAAGAAGGTGAAGACGTGATCGCTGATCGAATGGCGGCGCACGGCGGAATAGATGCCGATCGGCAGTGCAACGATCCAGACGAAGAGCAGGCTCAGAAGCGAGATGACCAGTGTCGAGCCCATGCGTGCCCAGATGAGGCCAGAGACGGGCTGGTTCCATTCGAAGGACCAGCCGAAATCGCCACGGCTGACAATGCCCCACATCCATTTGAGATACTGGATGTAGAAAGGGTCGTCGAAGCCGTAGATCTCTTTCAGCCGCTCGATCTGCGCAGGATCGACGGCCTGGCCACTGTCGCTCATCGTCGCGATCATCGAGGTCAGGTAGTCACCCGGCGGCAGCTGGATGATCAGGAACGAGATCAGCGACATGCCGAACAGTGTCGGGATCATGTAGAGCACGCGCTTGAAGATGTAACCAAGCATCGGAATGTTTCTCCTCCCGTTGAGAGCGTCCGGTCAGGCGCTTCCTTCGGATCTCCATCCGCCTTCGGCCCCTCCAGGCCGAAAGCGCTCCTCCTTGTCTCAACACCTCATTTCCAGGTGAGGTGCAGCACCTCCAGTCTTTCGATGCCCGGCACCTCCACCTGTGCGCGGCCATCCTTGACGCTGAAGTTTGCCGCGCGGTCGGTAACGACGAGCCATGCCTTTGCCACCGATTTGCCCGGGGGAATTTCCACTGAAACCGTCTGCGACGCCAGAGGGTAATTTTCGCGTATCGGCCCCTTCATCATCATCGGGTTGGTGAGGTTGAAGAGGCTGAGCGCGATGCCCTCGGCATTTTCACGCAGCGCCATGTCGAGGACGCCGGGGCCTTCGACGGTGACGCGCGAGGTCTTGCCGAGTGCCCAGCGCACGGCATTGGCAATCAGCTTTCCATGGTCGACGGCGAAGACTTCCCAGAAGATTTCACCAATATTCCATGGGATGTAGACGGTGCGGCCGCCCTTGCCGGTTTCGCGAGCGATGACGCCGGCGCCTTCCGGTGCCTTGCGCGGATAGACCTCTTCCATCGGCAAGTCGGGGAAATCGGGCACATAGAGGAAGGGTGTCGTCGCATTGCCGGTCGGATCGGCATGGATCAGGCGCGTGCCGCCCATGATGCGCTCGGCACCTTCGTAGCCTTGATTGATGGGATGATCGCCCGACAGCGCCACATAGGTGTTCTTGACGATGCCACGTGGGCCGGAAACGAATTTTGCGCCCAGTACATCGGAGAGGCCGAACTCGCTGCGCCTCTTGCCGAATTCGTCGCGCAGCGAGGTCTCGTAGGAAGCGACGATGCTGCCACCACGCTCCACATAGGCGCGGATCGCCTCGTTCTGCGCATCCGAAAGGCAGGAGGCATTGGCGAGAATGATCAGCTTGAAGCGGTCGAGATTTTCTTTGGTCAGAACCTGATCCGAGAGAAGTTCGAAGGGCAGGCGGGCCTCAACGAGCGCGTGATAGAAGCCGAGATCGTGCTTCTCGGCGCTATGCCGTTCTTCCGGCGCCCAGTGGCGAAGCGTGGTCGAGGGGTCGATGACGGCGATTTCGGCCGTCGGATGCATGCTCTCAAGAACCGGTTCGACGGCCGCCTGCAGCGCAAAGGCGTCGGCGACTGGCTCCACCCAGCGCTTGTCCGGCACGACGCCGTTGAACTTGGTGAACCAGGCATAGAGGCCGTGGGCGGTGCCGTCATTGATCCAGAGCTGCATTTCCTCGCCCGAGGTGACAGCATCTTTCCAGCGATATTCTTCTTCCGGGCCGATCGAGGTGATGAGTACGACCGGCCGGTCGGGGAAGGTGGCGCGGATGCGCTTGCCGTTGCGGCCGGCAGACCAGCCGAGTTCAAGTCCCTTGCGACCCTGATGATCGACGACGAGGAAAGGGCAATGCTTGGCGATGACCGAAAGGTCGAATTCCATTAGCGAGGCGCCACCCATGTTAGGGATGAAGCTCGCATGCGGGCGGATCGCTTTGACCGCATCATCCCACTGGGCGATCATGTCGGTCAGCACGCGGCGGCGCCACTGCAACCAGCTCTGCCAGGCAGGATCATCAGCGTCCGCCTTCTTTGGCAGAGCATGGCCGAACATGTCCTTAAAGCGGCGGGCGCTATCTTCGCTGTAATCGACGCCGTGGCCCTGCCAGCGATTGGCAAAGACGGCGTCGATATCGTATTTGCGGACGATCTCCTTCACCACCTCGGGCATGAAGACGGTGTTGTAGTCGCCATAGGCATTGGTGACCCAGACGTCGGGATAGGCCCAGTGGCGGCGCGGCGTGCCGTCGGCGTTGATCATAACCCATTCCGGATGGGCCTTCGCGGCATCGTCATGGATTGCGTGCGGGTCGACGCGGGCCATGACATGCATGTCGAGCTTGCGGGCAGCATCGACGAGTGCGCCGAAGATGTCCTTATCACCCAGATATTTGCTCACATAGTGATAGGGTACTTCGCTCGGATAATAGGCGATGTAGCCGCCGGCGCTGAGGCATACGGCATTGGATTTCGTGCGCTTGAAGACATCCACCCAGAAGGCCGGATCGTATTTTTCCGGATCGTCTTCCACGAAGGTGAGCTGGGTCCAGCGCGTTGCGGTCTTGAACCAGTCCGGTGTGCGCAGCGTGTCGGTGTTCTGTCTTCTGGCGTCGAGCATCGTCTTCATCCAATCATTGTCAAACGAGGGCATTGGCAAAAGAGGGGCCTTGGCGCCGACCGATAAAGCCGGCGCCTGGAATGCATCATCATTTTGCAGGCCATCAGACCTTGTAGAATTGCTCCGGCATGGTGGGAGCGGGGGTCGGCCAGCCGAAGGAATTCGGCATGGTCTTGGTGATGTTCTTCATGTTGTTCTTGACGACGCCGTAGCCATCCGGCGGCTGGGAAATGCCGAAGACATAGAAATTGTCGGCGGCGCCCTGCAGGATCTGCTTCATGATCTCCTGCTGGCCGGTCGCATCGGAAGTCGCCTTCAGCTTGTCATAGAGTTCAAGCAGCTTCTTCGTTTCCTCGGGCGGCTCTTCGGCATTGGCATTATTGCGGTCGAGATACCAAAGCTGCCAGGCCGGGGCATACATGGCATTCGAATCCGTCGGCACGTAATAGCGCGGGTCGAGCATGGCAGCGACGCCGCCATTCGCACCGAACTGGTGGGCCGTCGCATCGAAATCGCGGCCCTGGCGGACGCGGGTCTCCCAGAGCGAACGGTCCATGGTGCGCATCTGCGCATCGATGCCGACGGCCTGGAACATCGGGATGACGAGCTGGAAGAGATCGAGGAAGACGGCGCGCGCCTGGTCGATCTCGAAGATCACCGTGAGCCGGCGGCCCTGATCGTCAAGTCGGAAATTCTGGTCGTCGCGCTTCGGGATCAGCGTGTCGAGCATGGCATTCGCCTTGTCGACATCATAGCTCGTGAACTGCGTGGCAAGCTGCTCATTATAGAGCGGGTCGCCCTGTTTGATCGAAGGCTGGGCAGGTGCGCCCTGACCCACGAGTACGGCATCGATCAACGACTGGCGATCGAGCGCCATGGAGAGCGCTGCGCGGAAATCCTTGTTCCGGAAGAGCTTTCGCTTGGTCTCGTCATTGTGGTTCAGGTTGAAGATGAAGTTCATCACATTGGCTTCGGTTGAAGTCAGCGTGTAGAAATCATACTTGCCCTGCTCGCGCGCATCGTAGAGTACCGACTTGTTGTTCGGTGTGGCGATATATTGATCCATCAGATCGATTTCGCCCTGCATGGCCTTCAAGAGCAGCACCTGCGGATCGGCGACCATCTGGTAGACGATGCGGTCCATATAGGGGAGCTGGTTACCCTCCGTATCTACTTTCCAGTAGAAGGGGTTGCGTTCGGCAATAGCGCGTTCGGTATTCTCGCCGGGCGCTGTGGTGAACATCCAGGCATGTAGGCAGGGCTTCTTCGAGGAGTTCAGGAAGAAGGCATTGTCGTCCTGGAAGCCGGAGGCGGACTGGAAGGCGGCGATCCAGCTTTCGAAGCCGCGCTGTTTGGCAAGCTCGTCGGCCTTCGGGTTGTAATCGATATGGAACTGCTCGAGATAATGTTTGGGGCAGCGTGTGGTGTGATCGCTGTTGGCCCAGGCGACCTGCAACGGGAACATACCGTTAGGCTTCGCAAAGATAACTTTGAACGTCTGTTCGTCGACAATTTCAAGCTTCGCCGGCTTGCCTGCTGTCTTCCAGTGGCCTTGTCCGTTCACGGCGACGCGCTTGTCGGTCAGGATCGTGTCGTACCAGAATTTCACGTCCGCCGTGGTATAGGGCTGGCCGTCCGACCATTTCATGCCCTTGCGCAGGCGTATGGTATATTCTGTGGAATCTGCATTGCCGTCGAAGGCTTCGGCGACGTTCAGCGTCACGCCGGACCAGTCGGGCGTATAGCGCAACAGCGGTTCGTAGGCCTGATAGCGGAATAGCATCGACAGCGAACCGCCACCCACGAGCGCCATATTCCAGTCGCCGCCATGTTTGCCGACGCTTTCGACCGGCTTGATGACGAGCGGATTTTCCGGCAGCCGGTCCTTGAGGGCCGGCAACGCGCCACTTGAAACCTTGTCTTTCAGAATGGCCGCTTCCTTGTAGTCGGCGGCGAAAGCCGGCAGAGCCGGCAAGATCAGAACGGCCGAAGTCCCGGCCAGAAACGCACGACGTTTCAGCTTGATCATAGGGTTCTCCTCCAAAAATCCTCAGCCCTTATCGTTATTTTTTGCTTTCAGGCTGGGATAACGAGAAGAATACATTTGGATATTGTTAGGTAAAGCGTTATGTTTTGTTAGTGCAAGAATTTGCAATTCCGGTAGGGAAGGTGTAGCGAAGCGCTCCGAATACCGAACGGGAAATCGAGGTGTAGAGTGGGAAGCAGGGGGCGAGTTACCTTACAGACGATCGCGCGCGAGGTCGGCCTCTCGAAATATGCGGTCTCGCGCTCGCTGGCAGGTAAGAGCGGCGTCAGTGAGGAGACACGCGCGCTGATCCGCGCGGCGGCCGAACGGCTGGGCTACACGCGTCCTGCAGGCCAGTCGCTGACGAGTGATATTGCCGTTGTTTTCCACGATCTCGATGCCGTCAACAGCGAACTCTATATGCAGATTCAGAACGGCGTGCAGCGCGAAGCCCATCGGCTGGGCATGGCCCTGCGCATTCGCTGGACCCATAGTGCCGATCAGCTGGAAGAGTTGGGGCGCTCCTGCGCAGGTTTGCTGCTCGTTGGACCGCATGATCGGGAAGCGATCGCGGCGGCAACAGCGACGGGGGTTCCGATCGTGCGTTTCGGCTGGGTCGATGCGTTGGAGCAGGCCGATCAGGTGACCGGCACCGACCATGAGGCGGGGCAGGCGGTGCTGCAATATCTCATCGAACTCGGCCATCGGTCGATCGTCTATGTCAACGGCACGCCCGGTTTCCGTGGGCGGCGCGAGCGCTTCTACGGCGCGCGGGAGATTGCCGAACGCTGCGAGGACGTCTCGCTGCATGTGTTACGCTTCGACGAACAGATCGGCTTCGGCGAGGCTTTCAAGGACCTCAAGGCAAAGGGCATCCACCCGACGGCTTTCTTCTGTGCCCATGACGGACTGGCGCTGACCGTGGTTTCCGAATTGCTGGGCCAGGGCTATCGCATTCCCGATGACGTCTCGGTCGTAGGCTTCGGCGATTTCTCGCCGGCCACGCAGATTTCGCCGCCATTGACGACGGTGAAAATGGAAGGCCAGGAGGGCGGGGCCGTCGGTCTCCGGCTGCTCCTGGAGCGGATAGAAAACCCGCGTCTGCCTGGCATGCCTGCCCGCCGCGTCATGATCGCTTCACGCATCGTCGAGCGCCGTTCGGCCGGTCCGTGCAAGGTGCCGGCAACTACCGATCCAGCAAAGCCGGAATCGGAAGCCAATCAGCACAGTGCACTTGTGAAGTGATCGGGCTGATGCTGCCGGATAACGGCAGAGTGCTGAATGTCAGCCCAAGGTCGCAATTGCCGCCGTCACTGCATCCGCACCCGGAGCCGTTGGCTTGTATTCCAAGCCGATAGCCCCGGTGTAGCCGTTGGAGAAGATCCAGTTCAGGCGGTGAGCGAGATCGATCGTGCCGGTGCCTGGTTCGTTGCGGCCGGGGTGGTCAGCGACATGAACGTGGAAAACACGGTCGATGCGGCCGGCCAGAACATCTTCCGTGCGCTCATCCATGACGGCGGAATGATAGATGTCATAGACGATGCCGATTTCCGGACGGGCGACGTCATCGACGATATCCAGCCCCTCGCGGGTGGAATCGAGGAAATAGCCGATGTGGTCGATGCGGATGTTGAGTGGCTCGACACCGAGGCGCACGCCGCTATCATCAAGGATGTCCGCGCCGGCCCGTAGCGTTTCGGTGAGCGCCTTGCGCTGTTCGTCTCGTGTGAAACCCGCGAGATCATCGCCGGCTTGCGCGATCAGGACAGGGGCGCCGAGGCGTTTCGCGACGGCGACGGAATCGGTAAGGCCCTTCAGCCAGGTTTCGCGATTGGCAGGGTTAGTCAGCGCGATCATCGGCTCGGCGACGAGGCTCGTCACCTTGAGGCTGGTTTCCTTCAATGCGGCTTCGATCGCGTCGAGATCCTTGTCCGTCCAGCGCCAAAACTCGATAGCTTTGAGGCCGGCGGCATGGGCGCGGTGGATGCGATCGGCGAAATGATCGCCTTCCTCGGCAAACAGCCATTCAATGCAAGCTGAATAAAGACGCATAAAAATTCCTCCACTATGCCCGCAGGCATGCGACAGATCGCGACCTGCGGCAAGAGGGATCAGCTAGCGGCACCGATGATTTTCCGCCATGGCTTGACGGGCAGAGCCAATGCCGGAAGAGTTGGCGGAGCGGCCGGACCGCCGGCCGGATTGGGAGGATTTCATGGATCTTGGATTGAAGGGAAAGACCGCCGTCATCACTGGTGGTTCGGTCGGTATCGGGCTGGCGATCGCCGAAGGGCTGGCGGCCGAGGGTGCCAACCTCATTTTGTCTGCGCGTGGACGTGAGCGGCTGGATGCTGAAGCTGTGCGCATCGCTGAAAAATATGGTGTCAGCGCCATTGCGGTCGAAAGCGATGTCGCGACTGTCGAAGGTACGGAGGCGATCATCGCGGCGGCAGCCGAACGTGGTGGAGCGGATATTCTCATCAACAATGCCGGCACCGGCTCCAACGAGACGGTCATGGAGGCGCCCGACGAGAAGTGGCAGGCGTATTTTGATCTGCATGTGATGGCCGCCGTGCGCCTTGCCCGCGGAATTGCGCCGCAGATGAAGAAGCGCGGTGGCGGGGTGATCCTTCACAATGCCTCGATCTGCGCCGTGCAGCCGCTGTGGTACGAACCGATCTATAATGTCACCAAGGCGGCGCTGATGATGTTTTCCAAGACGCTCTCCACCGAGCTCGTCAAGGACAGGATTCGCGTCAACTGCGTCAATGCCGGCCTCATTCTGACACCCGACTGGATCAAGACCGCCAAGCAACTGACAGCCGAGACCGGTGGTGACTGGGAGGGTTATCTGCAGAGCGTGGCGGATGAACATGCCTCGTCCAAGCGTTTCGGCACGCCGGAGGAATTGGCGAATTTCTTCGTCTTCCTCTGCTCCGACCGGTCGAGCTACAGCATCGGCTCTACCTATTTCGTCGATGGCGGCATGCTGAAAACGGTATAGCCTGTGATTTCCGGTCTCGCATGGGCTTGCCCAATGGGGGACTGGCACATCAACCCGCTGGGCGTCGGGAGACTTGAAGGCGCGGTTTTACAGCAACATAGATAGTCGAAATAACCTATAAAAACGGGTTATTTTGTTGTCTCTTCATGGTTTTGACTCTATTTGCCTGCTATTACAGAAGCATAATGCCGCAAAGTGCAGGGCGACGCAGATGTTGACAAAAAAAGGAAAATACGGATTGAAGGCGCTGGTTGATCTGGCGCGGCTGGCGCCGGGCGAGACCGCCTTCATCAACGATATTGCCTCGCGCAACAATATCCCGAAGAAGTTTCTCGATACGATCCTGCTCGAACTGCGCAATGTCGGCATCCTGCGGTCGAAGAAGGGGCCGGGCGGCGGCTATTCGCTGTCGCGGCCTGCGTCTGATATCCGCATCGGTCATGTCATCCGCACGCTGGACGGGCCGCTCGCGCCGATCCGGTGTGCGAGCCGCACGGCTTACGAGGCCTGCGACGACTGTGCCGATCCCGAGACCTGTCAGGTGCGGCGCTCGATGACCGAAGTCCGGGACGCGATCGCCGCCATTCTCGACAACATGACGCTCGAACAGTTCGTCGCCGGCGGCGGCATCGAGACGGTCGAGGAAAAGGTTCCGGTTTCCGCCGCGAGCTGATCCGCACTCCCTTTATTTTCACGCAATTCCGGACGCAAACCGCGGCACGGTTTTGCTGGAATTGTTTCAGCTTTCCCTGATTCTCAGAATATGCGCGCCTGCTGCGTTCAACAGCGGCTCGCGCTGGATTGCCATGTCGTGGATGCGGGCGTTCCGCCAGTGGCGGTCGAGGTTGAGCGCGATGCTGCCGGTTGCGCCTCGAGCCAGTTCGAAGAGAGCATTTGCCGTGTCCAGCGCCACCTCAGTTGCCGTGAGGCAGGCGGATGAGGCGGAGAAATAGGCTTCCGCCATGGCGGCCTCGGCGGGACTTACCTGGGCGATATCCAGTTTGCGGCCTGCCTGTTCCAGCGCGCCGGTCGCGATTTCGATGCGGATGGCGCGCTCGCCGATTTTGCCAAAAAGGGCAGAGGGTTCCTTCGCCATGATGAGCAGGTCGGCAAAGGCTGCACGGGCGATACCGAGGCTGACGGCTGCCTGCAGCAGAAGACTCAAGGATTTTTCCGTCGTGTGGTCGCCGGATAGAGCGGCAGTGACGGTATCGGCATTCACATGCAGCTTGCCGGCAATCAGCGTTGCCGTGCCGTTGGTGCGCAGCCCAAAAGCATCCCAGTCGTCCACCGCCTGCAGTTCGTCGCTGTCACGCTGAAGATGGAGCGTTACCCTGCGGCCGCCGGGATCGATCGCTGCCGCGGCGATCCAGTCGGAGAAAAGGATGGCGGCTGCCTGTTCCGACCGGCCTGTCAGGCGAAAGCCGGAGCCCTCGGCAACGAGACTTGCCTGATCGGTAAAACGGGTTGCGGCGAAACGGTCGCCGTCCAGCGCACGGGTGAAAAGGGCGATCTTCAGCTCTTCCGAGGGCTGGTTGCGCAGCCCTTCCAGCACGCGGAAGTGAGATGCCAGCACGTTGCCGATCGAGGCATCGCTTTCAGCGACGATGGCGACGATTGCGGCGAGCAGGGCGTTGGAAATATCGAGCCCGGTATATTCAGGGGGAACGGTGATTGCTGTGAGGCCGGATTGCGAGAGCGCGTCGAGTTCGGCGTTCGGCATGAGGCGGTTGATGTCGCGCTCGCTTGCCTGCCGGCGAAAGCCGACCGCAAGGCCGCGAGCCGCGGAGATGGCCTCCTCCTCAGTCTCGATGCGGTGCGCCGGAGGACGCACATTGTCGTGCAGTTGCGATACGGTGCCCATCTGCCACTCTTTCCCAGTGCTAAAAAAGTGCGTGATTGCATCGGCTTGCGTAAGGCTGCTTTTTCCACAAAAGCCTGGCCGGCGGAATTTTCTTACCAGCTTGATCACCTTGCCGTATGCTCTACTTATGGTTAAGGGACGGCGAAATGATCAGGAATGATGATGAGTGATTCTCTTGCACGAAGCCGCGAGGGTTCGAAGGCTGGACGTCAGCCGCGTCCGCGCGTGAGCATGGATATAGCTGACATCCCCACTTATGCCATCGGCGACGTGCATGGTCGTCTCGACCTGCTGCAGAAAGCGGAAGAGGCGATCGTCCGGGATGCAGAGCATATACCAGGCACCAAACTCATCGTCATGCTTGGCGACTATATCGACCGCGGTCCGCAATCGGCGCATGTCATCAGCCATATCATGGACCCGGCGCCCGAGGGTTTCGAGCGCATCTGCCTTGCCGGCAACCATGAGATCGTCATGCTCGACTATATTGACGGCTGGGCGTCCTATGACGACTGGATGACCATGGGTGCCGCCGAGCTTCTGCGATCCTACGGTCTCGATCCTGATCACCTGCCGCTCGTTTTCCGTTCCGGTGCGCAGCTCGACGCCTTCATCCGCCAGTCGCTGCCGCATACCCATATCGATTTCATCCGCTCCCTGCCGATCATGCTCGATACGCCCAATGTAGCCTTCGTGCATGCGGGTATCGATCCACGTGTGCCGCTCGAAGAGCAGGCCGATGACGATCTGGCTTTCATTCGCCAGCGTTTCCTGGAAAGCCCGCTGCCGTTGCCGAAGCTCATCGTGCACGGTCACACACCCAGCGACCAGCCGGATGTGCAGCCAATGCGGCTGAACCTCGATACCCGCGCCTTCAGGAGCGGCAGGCTCTCCGTTGCCCGCTTCTGGCAGGGCCAGGTTTACCTCTTCTCCACCTGAGACCGGTTCAGGCAGCATTCTCCTCTGCATCGACCTGAGCCGGCGCTTCTGCCGGCTTTTTGCGCCAGCGGCGCAGCACTACGTAAAAGACCGGCGTCAGGAACAGGCCGAAGATCGTCACACCCAACATGCCCGAGAACACAGCCGTGCCGAGCGACTGGCGCATTTCAGCACCTGGGCCGGTGGCGATGGCAAGCGGCAGAACGCCGAAGATAAAGGCGAAGGCCGTCATCAGGATCGGGCGCAGGCGAAGATGGCTTGCCTCGATTGCGGCATCCACGACGCTTTTCCCTTCTTCTTCCGCCTGTCGTGCAAACTCGACGATCAGAATGGCGTTCTTGGCCGCAAGGCCGATCAGGACGATCAGGCCGATCTGGGTGAGGACGTTGTTGTCCATTCCCCTCAGCGATACGCCGATCAACGCGGCGAGCACTGCGAGCGGAACGATGAGGATAATGGCCAGAGGCAGGACCCAGCTTTCATATTGTGCCGCAAGCGCAAGGAAGACGAAGATCACCGACAGGGCGAAGATATAGATGGCGGTATTGCCGGTGTGGGTTTCCTGATAGGCGAGCTCAGTCCATTCAAAGGTCGTTCCCGGTGGCAAGATCTGCCCCGCCAGCGCTTCCATCTTCTTAATGGCATCGCCGGTCGATGTGCCGGGCGTCGGATTGCCCTGAAGCGGCACCGAGACATACATGTTGTAGCGCTGGACAAGTGCCGGACCGCTGGAGTCCTGGATATCCATCAAAGTGCCAAGCGGAACCAGCGCCCCGGTTGCCGATCGAACCTTCAGCGCCAGGATATCGTCCCTGTCCATGCGGTATTGCCGGTCGGCCTGGGCGCGAACCTGGTAGACGCGCCCAAAGGCATTGAAGTCGTTCACATAGGCAACGCCGAGGTTAATCGAGAGTGCGTTGAAGATGTTGGGGATCGGCACGTTTAGGAAACGCGCCTTGTCGCGGTCGATCGCGAGGAAATATTGCGGGCTTGCATCCGAAAATGTCGTGAAGACGCCTGTCAGCCCCGGGGTCGTGGCCGCGGCACCCATCATCTGGCGGGCCAGACCAAGGACGCGCGTCATGTCGGCGTTTTCGAGATCCGAAATCTGCATCTTGAAGCCGCCGGAATTGCCGACGCCGCGCACGGATGGCGGCGGGATGGCAATGATGAAGGCCTCCTGGATGCTCTGCAGCTTGCCATAGAGCTCGCCGATGATCTTGTTGGCGGTTTCGCCACCTTCTTCACGCTCGGCAAAGGATTTGAACGGGACGAAGACGACGCCGGCATTCGAGGCATTGGTGAAAGTTGCCCCGCTGAAACCGGCAAATTGCACGGCATTGCCGACGCCCGGCACCGTGCGGGCGATGTCACCCACCTGTTTGACGACGGCGTCGGTGCGCGCAAGAGAGGCTCCGTCCGGAAGCTGGATGACGATGATTGCGTAACCCTGGTCCATGGTCGGGATGAAGCCCGAGGGAACTTTCTGGCCCATATACCAGGTCGCTCCGAGGAGGCCGGCGAAGACGATCAGCGAAGCGGTCAATCCGATCCAGCTGCTGACCAGATGCCGAACGATCCAGGAATAGCCGGAACTCATCTTGTCGAAGCCGCGGTTGAAACCATTGGCAAGGCCGCTTCCCACTTGTGAGAAGATGTTCTTGGGCTTCGCTTCGTGATCGTGGGTCTTCAGCAGGATGCCGGCAAGTGCAGGCGAAAGCGTCAGCGAATTCAATGCCGAGATGGCCGTGGTGACGGAAATCGTCACCGCGAACTGCTTGTAGAACTGGCCGGAAATGCCGGGAATGAAGGCTGTCGGTACGAAGACGGCGATCAGCACCAGTGAGATGGCGACGACGGCGGTTCCGACTTCGTCCATTGTGACGTGCGCCGCCTGTTTCGGGGTCATGCCGCGCGCCAGGTTTCGCTCGACATTCTCCACCACCACGATCGCATCGTCGACGACGATACCGATCGCAAGGACGAGGCCGAACAGGGTCAGCATATTGAGTGAGAAGCCGAAGGCGAGCAGGACCGCGAAGGTGCCGATCAGCGACACAGGAATGGCGATGATCGGAATGATGGCGGTTCGCCAGGATTGCAGGAAGACGAGGACGACGATTGCCACGAGGATCGCCGCCTCGGCGATGGTCCTGTAGACCTCATTGATCGAATCCGAGATGAATTCGGTCGTATCGTAGACGATCCGGTATTCCAGGCCCTGCGGGAAATTCTGCGAAAGATCCTTCATAATGCCCTGGATCTGATGCGCCGTATCCAGTGCATTGGTTCCCGGCCGGGCGAAAATGCCGAGAGCAACTGCGGGGTCATTATTGAGATAGCTGTTGGTGACGTAATCCTGTGCGCCAAGCTCGATGCGGGCGACATCCTGCAAGCTCACAAGCCGGCCGGTGGCCGTCGATTTCACGATAACATAGCGGAACTGGCGCACATCAGAGAAGCGCCCGTCCGTTCGCACCGTATATTCAAACGCATTCTTGCCGGTAACAGGCGGGGCGCCGATCTTGCCGCCCGATACCTGGACGTTCTGGTCTCTCAATGCGGCGACGACGTCATCGGATGTCATTCCGTAGGCGGAGAGCTTTTCCGGATCCAGCCAGATTCGCATCGAATATTGGCGTTCGCCGAAGAGTTGCACGTCGCCGACGCCGTCAAGGCGCACGAGAACGTCGCGTATGCGGTTACGGGCGTAGTTCGAGACGTAGAGCTGGTCATAACGGTGCGACGGCGACAAGAGGTGCACCACCATCATCAGGTCAGGCGAACTCTTGTCGGTGGTCACGCCAAGCCGCTGGACTTCCTCGGGAAGACGGGGCAGGGCGATGGAAACGCGGTTCTGGACAAGAACCTGGACCTTGTCGAGATCGGTGCCGAGCTTGAAGGTGATCGTCAGCGACATGGCGCCATCGGCGCTGGAGTAGGAAGACATGTAGAGCATGTCTTCGACGCCGTTGATCTGCTGCTCGAGCGGGGTCGAAACCGTATCGGCGATCGTCTGCGGGTCGGCGCCCGGATAGGAGGTGCGCACGACAATAGTCGGCGGCGCGATCTCCGGATATTGGGAGACCGGCAATTGCGTATAGGCGATGCTGCCGACAACGAGGAGAACGATCGAGATGACGGCCGCGAAGATCGGCCGGTCTACGAAGAAGTGAGCAAATCTCATTGGCCGCTCTCCGCACCGGCGGTTTCCGGCGGAGCGTCCGTCCGCTCCTTCGGCAGTTCGGTCATCTGAGGTGTTACCTTTGCGCCGGGCCGGGCGCGTATCAGGCCATTGACGATGATCGTCTCGGTGCCATCGAGGCCTTCGCGAATGACGCGGTAGCCATAGAGCCGCGGACCGGGCCTCACGGGCTTGGTCGATACCGTGCCGTCGGTACCGACGACATAGACGACGCGCTCGTTCTGGTCAGAGCCGATTGCCTCATCAGGGACGAGAATGGCCTGATAGGTGTTGGAGGCTTCAACCTGGATGCGGCCGAAGAGGCCGGGCTGAAGGACGAGATCGGGGTTAGGGAAGCGGGCACGCAGACGAATGGTGCCGCTTTCGTTGTCGATCCGGTTCTCGGCGAAATCCAGTTTTCCCTTGAATGGCTTGGCATTGGGATCCGAGATCGTGACTGTCACATCCAGTCCGCCACCGCCCTGCTGAAGATCCTTGCCGAGCTTGCGTGCGGTGTCGGCGAAATTCAGCAGGCGGCGCTCGTCGACGTCGAAATAGAAATCGATCGGGTCGAGGGAAACGATCGTCGTCAGCACCGTCTGGTCCGTCTGCACGAGGTTGCCGGCGGAGATCAGGCGCCGGTCGATGCGGCCGCTGAGCGGCGCGGTGATCTCGGTATATTCCATGTCGAGAGCGGCGCGATCGGCTGCAGCCTGCGCGCCGCGGACATTGGCTTGCGCTGAATCGAATTCGCGGCGGCGATCGTCCAGCGTCTGCGCCGACTGGCTGCCGCTCGAAGCAAGCGACTGCGCGCGCTTATATTGCGCATCGGCAAAGACGAGAGCCGATTTCGACGCTTCGAGCGCAGCATTGGCCTGATTGAGTGCGGTTACGAACGGCCTCTGATCGATAACGAAGAGCCGTTCGCCTTGTTTCACCAGAGCGCCGTCGGTGAAGTCGATTTCCTGCAGGTAACCACCGACGCGCGAGCGAACGGAGACCTCATCGACAGGTTCGAAACGGCCGATGAACTCATCACTGTCGACCACATCGCGCACGACGGGTTTGGCGACGGTGACGGGTGGGGGAGCAGGCGCCTGCTGGGCCTCAGCAATGAGCGGCAGGAAGGCCGCAAAGCAGCCGAGCGCCAGTGTCTGTCGAAGCGAATAAGCCATTCCGGTCCCCCTTGCGGGCGGCCGAACGCAGCCGCCTGAACCTATGCCTGAGATAAGCTGTTCATGTCTGCTGGAACGAAAGCATGAGCCTTCGTCCTAAGTCCGAATTCTACTCATGCTTGGCTGCCGGGAAGATGACAGGTGCAAGCCAGCACCTCGAAATCAACCGGAGGGAGAAAATCCTGCTTCTCCCTAACTCTATGAAGGCAGACTATAAACGGGAGAATCCAAAAATTGCAAATGCCAATTGATTACATGGATTTGGAGTTCCACAAACCCCCGGCATTTCCGCCGATGCCTCGCTTTATCACATTGCTGAGACGAGTTTCGACCGCTGCTTGACCCTTTCCAAAGACCGGATCGAAGGCGCTGCTTGGTGCGGGCTGCGGCATTTTGGCCGCAGGTGCGGAATCTTGAGGTTGCATCCTTGTGCACTGCATATGCTCAATATATCTACCAATATCATAAGGATGCTTATTACTAGCCGGCGAATGTATATGACCAACAATCCAACACTCGGTTTTCTTCTGCACGACGTTGCCCGTCTGCTTCGCAAGCGGTTCGAGCAGCGCGCAAAGGACCTTGGACTGACGCGGTCTCAGTGGCAGACGCTTGCCTATCTCGCCAATAATGAGGGCATCCATCAGAGCGGGCTTGCCGAAATCCTCGAAATTGAGCCGATCACGCTGGTCCGCATCCTCGACAAGCTCGCCGAGCGCGGCCTGATCGAGCGCCGCCAGCACCCGACCGACAGGCGCATCTGGCTGCTCTACATGCGTGAAGCAGCCCATCCGATTCTCGCCGAAATGCGAAAGATCGGTGACGTGACCCGCGGCGAGGCGCTGGAAAGCATCACACCTGAACAGCGCGACCAGCTTTTCCACATCCTATCCGTAATGAAGACGAACCTGGTGCAGGCGTGCCGGTCCCCGGTCGCCGAGAATGAGACGAAACATGGCTGATCAATCCCCCCTGCGCGTCGTGTCCAACGCGAATGCCAAGAACCCTGTCGAAGAAAAAGAAATTCCCCAACAACCGGAAACGGTGGCTGAGGCGCCTTCATCCAATTCAGCGCCCGCGGCTGCCGCGGTGGCTGCGCCTGGCGGCAACAAGGTCCGCCGCCGGCGCAGCTTCACCCGTCCCGTTCTCTTTGCCCTGTTGCCGGTGGCGCTCGTCGTCGGCGGCTACTACTACGTCAATGGCGGTCAGATTATGTCGACCGACAATGCCTATATCCAGGCGGATATGGTGGGCATCACGACCGACGTTTCCGGTCTCGTCGAGCAGATCAACGTGCATGAGAACGAGCAGGTCAAGGCGGGGCAGGTGCTCTTCAGCCTGCGCTCTGATTCCTTCAAGATCGCGCTCGATGGCGCCAAGGCGCAGCTCGGGGCGCAGCGCAACCAGATCATGAACCTCAAGGCCAGCTACCAGCAGTCGCTCGCCGAGATCACGCAGGCCGAAGCCGATCTGCCCTATTACCAGGATCAGTTCGACCGGCAGCAAAATCTCGTCAACAACGGCAGCGCCACGCAGTCGGCCTATGACGAAGCCAAGCACAATCTCGAGGCCGCACAGCAGAAGGTTTCCGTCGCCAAGGCGGAAGCAGCAACGACGCTTGCCCAGCTCGGGGGCAATGCCGACCAGCCAGTTGAGGAAAACCCGCTCTATCTGCAGGCCAAGTCGCAGGTCGACAACGCTCAGCGCGAACTCGATCACAGCGTGGTCAGGGCGCCCTTCGACGGCATCGTCACCAATGTGAACGCGCTGCAGGTCGGCTCCTACCTGCAAGCTTCGCAGCAGGCCTTTTCGCTGGTTTCGACCTCGCATCTGTGGATTGCCGCAAGTCCGAAGGAAACGGAACTCACTTACGTGAAGCCCGGCCAAGTGGTCGATATCTATGTCGACACCTATCCGGGCGTCCTATGGAAGGGCAAGGTCGAGAGCATCAGCCCGGCATCCGGTTCTTCCTTCTCGCTGCTGCCGGCACAGAATACGACCGGCAACTGGGTGAAGGTCGTGCAGCGCATTCCGATGCGCGTCAGCATCGACGACTCTCAGGGCAAGCCGCCGCTTCGCGTCGGCATGAGTACGGTCGTCGACGTCGATACCGGCCATGCGCGCGGATTGCCTGATTTCGTCAACAACCTTCTGGGCCAGGCCAAGAGCCAAGAGTAACGGCCATGAGCACTGCTCCTGCATCACCGGCAACTCCGGTTGCCAATCGCGGCGCGATCACCGCCTGCGTTATCCTGGCCGTCATCATGCAGGCGCTGGATACGACGATCGCCAACGTGGCGCTGCCCTATATCCAGGGTAGCGTTTCGGCCTCCGCCGACCAGATCAACTGGGTCTTGACTTCCTATATCGTCGCGGCCGCGATCATGACGCCGCCGTCGGGCTTTCTTGCTGCCAAGTTCGGTCGCAAGCGCGTGTTGCTGACGGCAATCGTTGGCTTCGTGGTCGCCTCCATCCTTTGCGGCCTGGCGCAGTCGCTGCCGCAGATCGTTGCCTTCCGCCTGCTGCAGGGCCTGTTCGGCGCCTCGCTGGTTCCGCTTTCCCAGGGCATCCTCCTCGACATCTATTCCGTCGAGGAGCGCGGCTCGGCCATGGCCCTATTCGGCGTCTCGGTCATGGTCGGGCCGGTTCTGGGCCCTGTCATCGGCGGCTGGCTGACGGACAATATCAGCTGGCGCTGGGTCTTTTACATCAACATTCCGATCGGCGCGCTCGCCTTTGCTGGCATCGTCATATTCGTCTCGGAGACGAAGAGGGATGCGCTCGCCAAGCTCGACTGGTTCGGCTTCGGGATGATGAGCCTGTTCATCGCTTCGCTGCAGCTTTTCCTCGATCGCGGCGAGCAGCTCGACTGGTTCTCCTCAGGTGAGATCATGGTCGAAGCGATCGTCTGCGCCGCTGCCTTCTATCTGCTGGTGGTGCATACGCTGACGGCGGAGAAATCCTTCGTCAATCCGCGGCTGTTCCTCGACCAGAATTTCACCGTCAGCATGGTCTTCATCTTCGTGATCGGCATCACCTATCTCGCCTCGCTGGCGTTGATGACGCCGTATCTGCAGACGCTGATGGGCTATCCGGTTATCACCGCGGGTATAGTCATGGGACCGCGCGGCCTTGGCACGATGCTCTGCATGTTCATCGTCGGCCGGCTGATCGGCAAGGTGGATACGCGCTGGCTGCTGCTGCTGGGCCTCGGGCTGACGGCCTGGGCGATGTACGACATGACCGGCTGGACGCCCGACGTCTCGCAGTGGACGATCATCTCTGTCGGCTTTGTCCAGGGTGCAGGCCTCGGCTTCCTCTTCGTGCCGCTGACGACAATTGCCTTTGCGACGCTGCCGGCTCAGATGCGCGGCGATGGAACCGGCCTGTACAACCTGTCGCGAAACATCGGCTCCTCTGTCGGCATCTCCATCGTCTCGGCCCTGATCGTCGAGAACACGCAGAGCAACCATGAGTCGATCGCGGCCTACGTGACGCCGTTCAACCATGCTTTCAATGCGACGGCGGCGCAGGGCCTCAGTCCGCTGACGGCGGTCGGCCGCGCGGCGCTTAACGAGGTCATCACGCTGCAGTCGACCATCATTGCCTATATGGACGACTTCAAATTGCTGATGCTGATGTCGCTTGCCGTCATGCCGCTGGTCCTGCTGCTGCGCAAGCCGAGGGCCGCGCCGGCCGTGGATCATAGCGCCGTCATGGAATGACGTTGCAAGCCCTTCTGCTTGTTTCACGCAATCCCGGACGCAAAACCGCTGCACACTTTTGCTGGAATTTGCTCTAGCGAAACGGCTTGCTCAGATATCGCGATCCCTGAATGCCGAAGCGCCACGGTGCTTCGGCATTTTTCGTAATGCCGATCCGCTTGCCCGAGACGATGGACACAGGCGCGGAAGGCGAGATCGCATAGGGTGGCTGGTCGAGCGTCCGGTCATTGATGGAGATATCGATATCGAGTGCCTGGCAGAGCTTGCCGGGACCGCTGCAAAGCTGCGTCAACGCATCAGTGCCTCGCCGATCAATCATCGCAGGGAGACCGATTTCCGGCTCCAGCGCACGGATCAATACCGCAGAGCCTGGTGTGCAGACGAAGTTCAGGCACCAATACATGCCATAGATGCGGTAGATATAGACATTGCCCGGATGGCCGTACATGGCGCCATTGCGCTTCGTTGGACCACGGAAACTGTGGGAGGCCGCGTCATCAGGGTAATAAGCTTCCGTCTCGGTGATCCGCCCACCTATATCGTTGACCGTGAGGTGGCAGCCGAGAAGATCGCGAGCGACCTCGATCGCATCGCGTTCGAAGAAATGGCGCAGGCTCTCCCCGGCAAGCGGGCCGGCGCCGATCGCGCCATCAGTCGTTTCGATCGTCATGGAAATTGCCGATAGCATTCCCTTCGCCGATCCGCCACCCGGGACAATCGTTCGCCGGCCGGCCCGCGCGGCATCGTCAGCAGGTCCGCGTCGACAATATCATCTCGACGCAGATCTAGTGACCGGCATTCGGATCGCGCATCGAAATCGACGAACTGGTGACGGAAACCGGATCGCTCGCCGGGAAGGAATCTTCCAGGCCTTCCTGCAGCTCTTCTTCAAGCACCGCTGCATCCTTGCTGCGGGCGCCGTCACCGTGAACGGGCTCGAATGCGGAAGAAAGCAATGCTTTCGCCTTGGCTATGGCATTTTCGTGCGTGAGATCGGGGGCGTTGCGAAGCGTGACTGCAATCCTGTCTTCACCCTCGTTGCCGAACTCGACGACGAAGCCCTCATCCGTCTGGTAAACCATGGTGTCGCTGAGTGCCATGTTCGTTCCTCCGAGAGTGCTAATATGAGTGAACCGTGTTTTCGGAGTTTTGTCGAGCAAAGACCTTCACCAGCCAGTCGATGAAGACGCGCACGCGCGGCGAGAGCTGGCGGTTGCGCGGATAGAGCAGCGAAACCGGCGTCTGCGTGAGCGGGAAATCGGCCAGCATTTGGACCAGGGTGCCGGCAGCAAGATCCTGTTCGGCGTGGTAACGCGGGATCTGGATCATGCCTAGCCCCATGCGAGCGGCGGAAATGTAGCTTTCGGCGGCGTTGACGGTCACAGTCGCGGGGATAGTGATGTTGCGCACGCTGCCGTCGACGATGAATTCCAGGGGCAGAGGGCCGGCGCTGCCGGTCGCACGGAAGCCGACCATGCGGTGTGTATCCAGCTTGTCGGGATGCCCGGGCTGACCGAAAGCGGCGATATAGGATGGCGAGGCGAGGGTGATCTCATCCAGCATGGCGACTCGCCGCGCAACCATGTCGCTGTCCTGCGGAGTGCCAACGCGCAGCACGCAGTCGATGCCCTCGCGCACCAGATCCACCAGCCGGTCGCCCTCGCTCATATAGAACTCGATATCGGGATAGGTTTCCAGAAAGGATGGCAGGCTCGGCAGCACGAAATGCCGGGCGAGCGTGCCGTGTACATCGACTCGCAGCAGCCCCTTCGGCTTGGCACCGGCGAAGGCGCCTTCGGCATCCTCGATATCGGCCAGAATCGACAGACAGCGCTGGTAATAGGCTTCGCCGTCGAGCGTCGGGCTGACATGGCGTGTCGTGCGCTGGAGCAGGCGTACGCCGAGGCGGGCTTCCAACTGCTTGACCGCATCCGTCACCGTCGAGCGCGGCAGGCCGGTATCTTCGGCGGCAAGCGTGAAGCTGCGGCGCTCCACGACGCGGGAAAAGACCCGCATGGCATCGAATCTGTCCATTTTATTTTGTTTGCGTTTCCCGGATAGTGATGCCGAATAATGGCCGATTATCCGCAATATAGAAAGAGGCATCCTCTTCTCATCGAAAGGGCGCTGCGGCGCCGAACCCAAAGGAGAAGAAAATGTCTGCCAATCAAAACAAGGTCGCTCTCGTTACCGGCGCTTCCCGCGGCATCGGTGCTTCGATCGCAGAACGTCTCGCAAAGGACGGCTTTACCGTCGTCATCAACTACGCTGGCAACGCGGCACTTGCCGAAGAGCTGGCCCTGAAGATCGAAAAGGCCGGCGGCAAAGCACTGACGGCACAGGGCGATGTTGCCGATGCAGAGGCCGTGCGCCGCATGTTCGACGCTGCGGAAGCAGCTTTCGGCGGTGTCGATGTTCTCGTCAACAATGCCGGCATCATGCTGCTTTCGCGCCTTGCCGATGTCGATGACGCCACTTTCGACCGTCAGATCAGTGTCAATCTCAAGGGCACGTTCAATACGTTGCGCGAGGCTGCCAAGCGTCTGCGTGATGGTGGTCGGGTCATCAACTTCTCGAGCTCAGTCGTCGGCCTCAAGCCGGAAACCTATAGCGTCTACGCCGCCACGAAGGCCGCCGTCGAGACGATGAGCGCTATCATGTCGAAGGAAATGCGTGGCCGCCAGATCACCGTCAATACGGTCGCCCCCGGCCCGACAGGCACCGACCTCTTCCTCAACGGCAAGTCCGACGAACTGATCGACCGCCTTGCCAAGGCAAACCCCCTGGAACGTCTGGGTACGTCCGAAGATATCGCCGGCGTTGTTGCCTTCCTCGCCGGTCCTGACGGCGCATGGGTCAACGGTCAGGTGCTGCGCGCCAATGGCGGCATGGTCTGATGCAGATTTCGTGGCGGCATGCACGCCGCCCCACTCTTCCCTCGCATTCTTTCAACCACCCCACTCTCATAGAAGGAATTGGATCATGAGCAAGCAAGTCATCGTCATCACCGGAGCCTCCAGCGGTTTCGGCGCTCTTACCGCCCGCGCTCTCGCCACGGCCGGTCACACCGTCTATGCCTCGATGCGCGAAACCGAAGGTCGCAATCGGCCGCAGGTCGAGGCTGTCGAAGCCTTCTCGAGAGAAAACGGCGTCGATCTGAAGGCCGTCGAACTGGATGTTGCCTCCGATGGCTCTGTCGAAGCAGGCATTGCCAAGGTGATTTCCGCCGAGGGCCAGATCGACACGATCATTCATAATGCCGGCCATATGTCCTTCGGCCCGGCTGAAGCCTTCACGCCGGAGCAATATGCCGGGCTTTTCGATATCAACGTGCTGTCGACCCAGCGCGTGAACCGTGCGGTGATGCCGCATCTGCGCAAGCAGGGCAAGGGCCTGGTTGTCTGGGTGTCTTCCTCCAGCACCCGCGGCGGTACGCCTCCGTACCTTGCTCCTTATTTCGCTGCCAAGGCGGCCATGGACTCGCTTGCCGTCTCCTATGCCAGTGAACTGACTCGCTGGGGCATCGAAACGGCGATCATCGTTCCCGGAGCCTTCACCAAGGGTACGAACCACTTCGCCCATTCCGGCTCGCCTGCCGATACCGCCCGCGCCGCCGAATATAATGACGGTCCTTATAAGGGCCTGCCGGAACAGGCGCTGAAAGGCCTTGCCTCGCTCGAACCCGCTGATGCAGATGCCGCTTCCGTTGCGACCGCCATCGTTGATGTCATAAACATGCCCTTCGGCAAGCGGCCGTTCCGCACCCATGTCGATCCATCGGAAGACGGTGCTGAGATCGTCAATGGCGTCGCTGACCGCGTTCGTGCCGAACTCTTCCGCCGCATCGGCATCGAGGATCTGCTGAAGCCCGTCACGAACGGATAAAGATCGTCGCAAACTTGTGAACGGCCTCTTGGTGAGCTGCCCCTTACTATCCGGCTAAGCGCACCTATATCAGAATGGACGGAGGCGGACGGCAATCGCCGCCAGCCTCCCGACCTCCACTCCAGGGCCTGCCGCGCCTTTCCTGCGGTGCGACAGGCCTTCAGTTTCAGACATCAGATCAAGGCCCGTGACGGTTATCCCTCCCGTCACGGGCCGCTTTTTTGCCAGCGGCTCTATGTCAGCGGGCGTTAAGTTTGGCGTCGGCCAGCAGTTTCACCAGCCAGTCGACGAAGACGCGGACCTTGTTGCTGAGATGCCGGTTTGGCGGATAGACGACGTAGAGTGGCAGCGACTCGCGCGTCCATTCCGGCAGAGTCTGAATCAGTTCCCCCTTTGCCAGGGGCTCGCGGGCCATGAAGATCGGGATCTGGGCGAGGCCGAGGCCGGCGAGTGCCGCGGTCATATAGGTGCGGCTGTCATTGACGGAGACGATATAGCGCGGATTGACCTCGATGATCTCGTTGCCCTTCCGGAATTCGAAAGGCACCGTGCGATTGTTCTGGGCACGGAAATAATTGACGGAATAATGTTCCGTTTCAAGCTCTTCCGGTCGCTGCGGCAGGCCGAATTTCTCGACGTAGAGGGGGGCAGCGCAGGTGATCATTTCGATTTCCGAGACACGTCTTGCAATCAGCGACTGGTCGGCCGGCGTGCCGGCGCGCAGAGCACAGTCGACGTTTTCGGCGAGATAGTCGACGGTGCGGTCGCCGACGCCGAGGTCGATGCGGATATCGGGATAACGCTGATAGAAATCACAGAGCGCCGGTACCAGAATGGAATCGGCAAAGGCACCCGCCATCTCGACGCGCAGCCTGCCCGTCGGCAAGCTCTGGGAGTTTGAAAGACTGCCGTCCAACTCCTCAAGTTCGGAAATGATCTGCGCGGCGCGTTCATAATAAAGAGCACCATCCGTCGTGACCATGACACGGCGGGTGGTGCGGTTGAGGAGCTTGGTGCGCAGATGTGCTTCCAGTCCTTGAATGAGATTGGTCACCGTCGCCTTGGGCATGGCGAGCATGTCGGCGGCGCGGGTGAAATTGCCCGTCTCCACTACGCGGATGAAGACGCGCATTGCCGAGAGCTGATCCATCGGTTCAATTCCGCAGTTTGCGTTGCAACATTGTTCGGGATTTGGAATAGTGTTATCGCGATATCGCTTCTTATTCCCCGATTTGAATAACAATATCTTTTTGGTTCAAAATGCAAGAGGCGGGCGTTGTCCGTCCATTGCAAAGCAGCGAAGAGATAGAAACGATGGTGCCCGAGATCAAAGACATGGTGCTGGAAAAGGTGGCCGCTGGCCCCGTTTCTGCGCGCGTCTATATGGGCGCCGATTTCGGCAAGGGTCCGCCAATCGTGCTCTATCTGCATGGTGGGGCGTTTCTCGACAGCGACCCTAAGGCCGACCGCCCGATTGCACAGAGCCTCGCAAAGGCCGGCGCGATCGTCGTTTCCGCCGACTACAGTACGCTTTCGGGCAATGTCTTTCCGAAGGCGCTCGAAGTCTCCTTCTCGATCTTTTCCTACCTCGCCCTCAAGAAGGCCGGCCTCGGCGATCGCAAGTCGCTGCTTTTCGTTGCCGGCGAAGAGGCGGGCGGTAACGTTGCTGCCGGTGTTGCGCTGAAAGCGCGTGACCAGATGCCGGATGCGCTTGACGGCCAGATCCTGCTTTCTCCCCTTCTCGATCCTTTCATGGGCACGTCTTCGATCCGCAAGGCGGACAAGATCGGCATGCGTCAGCGCTGGACGGAAGGCTGGAGCCATTACCTGAGTGGCGGCGGCTGTCATCCCTATGCTGCGCCTTGCCTGTGCTCGCGGATTTCAGGTGTTGCACCGGCTCTGATTTTTACGGCGGAAGACGATCCGCTGCACGACGAGACTATCGGTTACGCCGCTCGCCTGAAGAAGGCAGGCGTTGGCGTGCGCCAGCATGTCCTTCCCGCCGGGACAGGTTGGCCATCCATTTATGGCGGAAAATCTGATGGGACTTCAACGTGGCAGGGCAACGTCAGCCGCCACTTCGGAGATTTCCTTCAGAACGTGAGCGTTCAGCCACAATTGCATTGAAGACGAACTGATTTTTTACGGCCATTCAGGGCCGCAAGGAGAGTACCGATGACGTCCAGAAATAAGCGCTGGGCCCTGGTGGGCGCCGGTCTGGGTGTTGCTGCGTCCGTTTCGGCCGCTGCCATCTTTTTCGAACTGCCGATGAGCGCAACCGCCACGGCCGCCTCTGAACCTGCGCAGCCTCCCGCTGTGCCGGTGACGGTTGCCGTCGTCGCCAGCCGTGATGTGACGAACTGGGAGAATTTCTCCGGTCGTCTCGAGGCTATCGATCGTGTGCAGATCCGTCCCCGCGTTGGGGGTGCCATCCAGTCCGTGCATTTCCGTGAAGGTGCGTTGGTCAAGCAAGGCGATCTGCTTTTCGCCATCGATCCTGCCCCCTATCAGGCAGCCGTCGCCCAGGCCCAGGGCCAGGTCGCTTCGGCTGAAGCCAAGGTCAGCCTGGCGCAGACGGAACTCGACCGCGGCCGCCGTCTCTCAGACAACCGGACGATTTCGCAGAGCGACCTCGACCAGCGTCAGAGCACGCTGGCTGAAGCCCAGGCAAGCCTGCGTTCGGCACAGGCTGCTCTCCAGTCCGCGCAGCTCGATCTCGATTATACGCAGGTTCAGGCGCCGGTTTCCGGCCGTATCGGCAAGATCGAGGTCACAGTCGGCAATATTGTTGCGGCCGGTTCGGCTTCGCCTGAGTTGACGACACTCGTCTCCGTCGATCCGATCTATGCAAGCTTCAATGCCAGCGAAGAGATGGTCACGAAGGCTCTCTCTGAGCTTCCGGCAACTGATGCGGCATTGCCGGCGGTTGAACAGATCCCGGTTGAAATCGGCACGCTTACCGATGAGGGAACGCCGATCAAGGGCAAGCTTCAGCTCGTCGACAACGAAGTCGATGCTGCCAGCGGCACCATTGCCGTGCGGGCAGTCTTCGACAATCCCGGCGGCAAGCTGATCCCCGGCCAGTTCGTTCGGGTGCGCATGGGCCAGCCGAAGGCCGAGAACAAGATCGTCATCAGTGACCGCGCCGTCGGGACCGACCAGGACAAGAAATTCGTCTTCGTCGTCGATGGTGAGAACAAGGTCAACTACCGGCAGATCAAGCTCGGTTCGCTGTTCGATGGCCAGCGCGTGGTCGAAGGCGGTCTCGAAATCGGCGACAAGATCGTCGTCAACGGCCTTCAGCGTATCCGTCCGGGTGCAGTCGTAGCACCCCAGATGGAAGAGAAGGTCGCGACCGCTCAGTAAGGTTTGAGCCTCCTTCCCTCGGGGAGGCGGCCGTTACCCTAGATAACATGACCTGCCGGTGCGCCTTTAAGCCGCCGGCGAGGGACTTTGCATCCATGTTCACCCCGGAGAGGGCGTTAAAATGAACATATCCAGATTCTTTATCGACCGCCCGGTCTTTGCCGGTGTTCTTTCGGTCCTCATCGTGGTCGCCGGCCTCATCGGCCTCAGGGCGCTGCCGATCTCCGAGTATCCCGAGGTCGTGCCGCCGTCGATCGTCGTGCATGCCACCTATCCCGGCGCAAACCCGTCGGTCATCGCCGAAACGGTGGCTACACCGCTCGAAGAGCAGATCAATGGCGTCGAGGGCATGCTCTACATGTCCAGCCAGGCGACGTCTGACGGCGCCTTGAACGTCACCGTCACCTTCAAGCTCGGTACCGACCCCGATAAGGCGCAGCAGCTCGTGCAGAACCGCGTGTCGCAGGCCGAACCGCGCCTGCCGGCGGAAGTTCGCGCGCTTGGCATTACCACGGTCAAGAGCTCGCCTGACTTCATCATGGTCGTCAACCTCGTCTCCGACGGGAACAGTCATGACATCACCTATCTGCGTAACTATGCGACGCTGAACGTCAAAGACCGGCTAGCCCGTATCGCCGGTGTCGGCCAGGTGCAGGTCTTCGGTGCCGGCGACTATTCCATGCGTGTGTGGATCGATCCGCAGAAGGCAGCCGAGCATAATCTTGCCGCAAGCGACATCAGCAATGCGATCAGCTCGCAGAACGTCCAGGCCGCTGCAGGCATCATTGGCGCTTCGCCGAGCCAGCCGGGCGTCGATCTCCAGCTCAACGTGAACGCCCAGGGTCGTCTGCGCACGCCCGAGGAATTCGGCAGCATCATCGTCAAGACGGGCGCCAATGGCGAGATCACCCGTCTGCGCGACGTTGCCCGGATCGAACTGGGTGCCGCCGACTACACGCTGCGTTCGCTGCTCGACGGCAAGCCGGCTGTCGCCGTTGCCGTTCTCCAGGCGCCGGGTTCGAACGCGATCGAGATCGCCGACAATGTCCGCGCGACGATGGACGAGCTGCAGTTGGCCATGCCTTCAGGCGTGAAATACGAGATCGTCTATGATACGACGAAGTTCGTTCGCGCCTCGATCGAGAAGGTCATCGACACGCTGCTCGAAGCCATCGCGCTCGTCGTTCTCGTCGTCATCCTGTTCCTGCAGACATGGCGTGCCTCGATCATCCCGCTGATTGCCGTTCCGGTATCCATCATCGGTACATTCGCGGTCATGTACATGTTCGGCTTCTCGATTAATGCACTCAGCCTTTTCGGCCTGGTGCTGGCGATCGGTATCGTCGTGGATGACGCAATCGTCGTCGTTGAAAACGTCGAACGCAACATTGAGGCCGGGCTCAGTCCGCGTCAGGCGACTTACAAGGCCATGAAGGAAGTCTCCGGCCCGATCATCGCGATCGCGCTGGTGCTTGTCGCGGTCTTCGTGCCGCTTGCCTTCATCTCCGGCCTGTCGGGTCAGTTCTATCGCCAGTTCGCGCTGACGATCGCGATCTCGACCGTCATTTCCGCCTTCAATTCGCTGACGCTGTCTCCGGCGCTCGCCGCCCTTCTCCTGAAGGGTCACCATGCGCCGAAGGACTGGCTGACGCGGTTCATGGACGCGATCTTCGGCTGGTTCTTCCGTGGCTTCAACCGCGCTTTCGGCGCCGGTTCGAACGCCTACGGCAAGGGCGTCGGCGGTCTGGTATCGCGCAAGAGCATCGTCATGGTGTTCTACCTTGTGCTGGTCGGAGCGACATACAACATCTTCAACACGGTACCGGGCGGATTCGTGCCGTCGCAGGATAAGCAGTATCTGATCGGCTTTGCCCAGTTGCCGGATGCCGCAAGTCTCGACCGTACGGAAGACGTCATCAAGCGCATGACCGACATCGCTCTGGCACAGCCGGGCGTTGCCAACGCGATCGCCTTCCCGGGCCTGTCGATCAACGGCTTCACCAACTCTTCGAACGCCGGCATCGTCTTCGTGACGCTGAAGGATTTCGAGGAGCGCAAGACGCCCGATCTTTCGGGTGGGGCAATTGCCATGGCCCTGAACCAGAAGTTCGGCGTCATCCAGGATGCCTTCATCGCCATGTTCCCGCCGCCGCCGGTCAACGGCCTCGGCACGACGGGTGGTTTCAAACTGCAGATCGAGGATCGTGCTGGCCTCGGCAACCAGGCGCTCGACGAGGCAACCAAGGCAGTGCTTGCCAAGGCCTATCAGACGCCTGAACTCGCCGGCCTGTTCTCCAGCTTTCAGATCAACGTGCCGCAGCTCTATGCCGATCTCGACCGCGCCAAGGCCGAGCAGCTCGGAGTGTCCGTCACCGACGTCTTCCAGACGCTGCAGATCTATCTCGGTTCGCTCTATGTGAACGACTTCAACGCCTTCGGCCGCACCTACAGCGTCCGTGTGCAGGCCGATGCCAAGTTCCGCGCCCAGCCGGAAGATATCGGCCAGTTGAAGGTTCGTTCGGCATCGGGCCAGATGATTCCGCTCGCAGCGCTATTGAAGGTGGATGCCAGCACCGGTCCGGAGCGTGCGAACCGCTACAACGGCTTCCTCGCTGCCGATATCAACGGCGGTCCGGCACCGGGCTTCTCGTCCGGCCAGGCGCAGGCTGCGATCGAGAAGATCCTGCACGAGACCCTGCCTGCCGGCATCGACTTCGAGTGGACCGACCTGACCTACCAGCAGATCCTTGCCGGTAACTCCAGCGTCGTCGTCTTCCCGCTGGCGCTGCTGCTCGTCTTCCTCGTGCTTGCCGCCCAGTATGAGAGCCTGACATTGCCGCTTGCGATTATCATGATCGTGCCGATGGGTGTTCTGGCCGCTTTGACCGGCGTCTGGCTCACCGGTGGAGACAATAACATCTTCACGCAGATCGGCCTCGTCGTCCTTGTCGGTCTATCGGCCAAGAACGCGATCCTGATCGTGGAATTTGCCCGCGAGCTGGAGTTCGAAGGCAGGACGCCGCGTGAAGCCGCGATCGAGGCCAGCCGCCTGCGTCTGCGCCCGATCCTGATGACCTCGATGGCCTTCATCATGGGTGTCGTGCCGCTTGTCACCTCGACCGGTGCGGGTTCGGAAATGCGCGCGGCCATGGGTGTCGCGGTCTTCTCGGGCATGATCGGCGTGACCTTCTTCGGCATCTTCATGACGCCGGTGTTCTACGTGCTTCTACGCCGGATGACGGGCAACCGTCCGCTCGTTCAGCACAACGACAATCATCCGCAGGATGAAGACGACCATATGAAGGTCGCTGCGGAATAACCTCTCCTTTGTCGGGTAAATCGGGCGGGGGCCTCGGTCCTCGCCCGTTTCGTTTTTAGGTGATGAGACAAAAATGCGTTACGTCCATCAAAACGGTTGCATGCTGAGGTGAGGGGGATATCAAGGGCAGGCAACAGTTCGGGAGGGCTGGGTGACACACGCATTGCAAAACAGCGGAAAGCGGAAGATCGCTTTCCTTGGTACCGGGCTCATGGGTGCGCCGATGGCGCGGCGTTTACTGGGTGCATGCTTTTCTGTCACCGTCTGGAATCGTGACCGTGACAAGGCTGAGGCGCTGTCCGGCGATGGTGCCATTGTAGCTTTTACGTCCTCGGAGGCTGCTTCCACAGCCGATGTCGTTATCTGTATGCTGACCAATGCTGAGGCTGTCGCGCAGGTGCTGTTCGACATAGGAACCGTCGAGACCATGAAGCCGGGTGCTGTTGTCATCGACATGAGTTCCATCGCTCCGCCTTTCGCGCGGGAACATGCCGAGAAGCTTGCCAAACGCGGCATCCGCCATATCGATGCGCCGGTTTCCGGCGGCGTGGTCGGCGCTTCGGCCGGGACGCTTGCCATCATGGCGGGCGGGGATGCTGCCGTCATCGCCGAACTTTCAGATGTCTTCGCGCCGATGGGGCGGGTCACACATGTCGGCCCTGATGGGGCCGGGCAGCTTGCCAAACTTGCCAACCAGCAGATCGTTGCGGTGACGATCGGTGCCGTCGCGGAAGCGATGATGCTGATCGAGGCCGGCGGCGGTTCGCCGGCCGCTTTCCGGGACGCGGTGCGTGGTGGCTTTGCAGACAGCCGCATCCTGGAGATCCATGGCAAGCGCATGATCGACCGGCAGTTCGCGCCGGGTGGTTCTTCGGCCAACCAGTTGAAGGATCTCGACGCCGTCATGGCGACGGCGAAGGCACTGTCTCTGACCTTGCCGCTGACGGAAGCGGTTCATGCCGAATTCACAGAATTTGTTGCCAGGGGCAACGGCGAGACGGATCACAGCGCCTTGCTGCTCCATCTCGAAGACAGGAATGCCCGACCGGGAGGAAAGAAATGACCGACAGCAAGACCGGCAAGCGCCGCCTGCGTTCGCAGGACTGGTTCGACAATCCTGATCATATCGACATGACGGCGCTCTATCTGGAGCGCTTCATGAACTACGGTGTGACGCCGGAGGAACTGCGGTCCGGTAAGCCGATCATCGGCATCGCCCAGAGCGGCAGCGACCTGACACCCTGCAACCGTGTCCATATCGAGTTGGCCAAGCGGGTGCGGGATGGCATCCGCGATGCGGGCGGCATCCCGATCGAATTTCCGACGCACCCGATCTTCGAGAACTGCAAGCGCCCGACGGCAGCACTTGACCGCAATCTCGCTTATCTCGGCCTCGTTGAAATCCTCTACGGCTATCCGCTCGATGGTGTCGTGCTGACGACCGGCTGCGACAAGACCACGCCTTCGGCGATCATGGCGGCTTCGACGGTCGATATTCCCGCGATCGTTCTCTCGGGCGGGCCGATGCTCGACGGCTGGCATGAAGGAAAACTCGCCGGCTCGGGCATGGCGATCTGGCAATCGCGCCGGAAGCTCGCGGCAGGCGAGATCGACGAAGAGGAATTCCTGCAGACGGCGCTCGATTCGGCACCCTCCGTCGGCCATTGCAACACGATGGGCACAGCCTCGACCATGAATGCGTTGGCCGAGGCGCTTGGCCTTTCGCTGACAGGCTGCGGCAATATTCCGGCTGCCTATCGTGAGCGCGGCCAGATGGCCTATCGCACCGGCCGTCGCGCCGTCGAGATCGTGCTCGAAGACCTGAAGCCGTCGGATATCCTGACGCGCGAGGCCTTCCTCAATGCCATCAAGACAAATTCTGCGATCGGTGGCTCGACGAACGCCCAGCCGCATCTTGCCGCCATGGCGAAGCATGCGGGAGTCGAGCTGTATCCCGAGGATTGGCAGGTGCATGGTTTCGATATTCCGCTGCTGGCGAATGTGCAGCCGGCGGGTGCCTATCTCGGGGAGAAGTTCCACCGTGCCGGCGGTACCCCTGCCGTGATGTGGGAATTGCTGCAGGCCGGCAAGCTCGATGGCGACTGTCGCACCGTCACCGGCAAGAACATGGCGGAGAATCTGAGAGGGCGTGAGTCACGTGACCGCGACGTCATCAAACCCTACAGCGCGCCCCTGAAGGAGCGTGCGGGCTTCCTCGTACTCAAGGGCAACCTCTTCGATTTCGCCATCATGAAGATGAGCGTCGTATCAGAGGATTTCCGCAAGCGTTACCTGCAGGAGCCAGGCCGGGAAGGTGTTTTCGAAGGCAAGGCTGTCGTCTTCGACGGTTCGGAGGATTACCACAAGCGCATCAACGATCCGGAGCTCGGCATTGACGAGAACACGATCCTCGCCATCCGTGGCGCCGGTCCGCTCGGCTGGCCGGGCTCTGCAGAAGTGGTCAACATGCAGCCGCCGGATCATATCCTGAAGCGTGGCATCAAGAGCCTGCCGACGATCGGTGACGGGCGCCAGTCCGGCACTTCGGACAGTCCCTCGATCCTCAATGCCTCGCCGGAAAGTGCGGCGGGCGGTGGGCTTGCGTGGCTCAGGACCGGCGACATCATTCGCATCGATTTCAATCAGGGGCGTTGCGATATGCTGGTTGATAAGGCTGAAATCGAGCGGCGCAAGGGCGATGGAATCCCGCCGGTGCCTGATGATGCGACGCCGTGGCAGCGCATCTACCGCAATACGGTGACGCAGCTGTCAGATGGTGCGGTCATCGAGGGGGCCGCTGAGTTCCGGCAGATTGCCAGGAACCCACCGCGACACAATCACTGATTAAAACAATACTGATTGAAAAGAAGGCAGTCGTAACGAACAGTTCACCTAGTAACTAGTTCGGTACTTACGAAAAGGCTTCATTAATGAGGGCTTGCGACTATATTATGAGTTTTTGCAGGCTTCGAAGGCTGAAACGAATTGCCCGAGAATAAACCAACGCGATCAGAGCGAGAGTTCCAGGATCTTCTTCGGCGACTGGAGCTGGCGCTTGATGCTTCGCAAATTGGTGTGTGGGAGCACAGCATCAACAAAGATGCTATACTCTGGGACGCGCAGATGCACCGTCTGTATTGTACCGGCCAGACAGACCGGGAAGTGCCGACCTGGATCTGGACGAATGCCCTGCATCCCGAGGACCGGGAACGGGCCGAGCAGGATTTCGAACAAGCGGTTGCCACTCGCGGCGCGTATAACTCCCAGTTTCGCATCATTCTGCCGAGTGGAGAGATCAGGCATTTAAGGTCGCGTGCACATTTCTATGTCGATGAGGAGGGCACCCCCTCCTTCATCGGTGCGGAATGGGACGTAACATCCGATGTGCTGCTCAATGCCGAGCTCGGTAGGCAGAAGATGATGGCCGAGGCTAGGGCGCTGGCGCTTGAAGAAAGCAATGCGCGGATCGAGCATGTCGCCAATCATGACTACCTGACCGGCATGCCGAACCGGCGCCTGTTCGACAGGCGGCTCGCGGCGCTGCTGGCGGATAAGAGCGTGTCGACGCTTGCCGTCCTGCATCTCGATCTCGACCAGTTCAAACAGATCAATGACAGCCATGGTCACGCCGCCGGTGATGCCGTGCTGCGTACCGCATCACTCAGAATTGCCGCTGCCATTCCCTCAGATGGCATGGCCGCCCGTGTCGGCGGCGACGATTTCGTCATCGTGCTGACCAATTTCGCCGGCCTCGATGCGCTGAAGGCAATCATCGAGGATGTGCAGCGGCGACTGCGGAAGAAAATCCGCTTCGGGCAGGAGATGCTGCAATCCGGTGCGTCGATCGGTGTATCCTGGAGCAGCGACAAAAGGGCGCGCAACCTGCTCGCCGAATCCGATCTGGCGCTCTACCAGGCAAAAAAGCTCGGCCGCAACCGCATCGAATTCTTCAGCCGACAGCTTCAGGACGACTTGCGCGGCAAGCGTCGCCTAGCCGAAGATCTCGCCCAAGCCCTGGAACAGGGTGAGATCATTCCCTACTACCAAGTGCAGCTCGATGCGCGCACCCGCGAGATCACCGGGCTGGAAGCGCTGGCACGCTGGAACCATCCGGAAAAGGGCGTACTTGCGCCAGGCGTCTTCCTACGCATTGCGGATGAATACGGGCTTTCGGCGGAGATCGATGCCGCGGTCTTGCAGCGCGCGCTTGAAGATCGCGCCGCCTGGCAGGCCATGGGCTATCATGTGCCGCGCACCGCCGTGAACATCTCGCCCGGGCGTCTTGCCGATCCTGCCCTGCTGGACAAGCTGCGCCGGCTGGCCATTCCGCCGGGCGCCATCGTCTTCGAGCTGGTGGAAACGATCTTCCTCGACGATTGCGATGAGAAATTCCTCGCCAATATCGACCTCATCAAGCAGATGGGCATCGATATCGAGATCGATGACTTCGGTTCCGGCCATGCCTCGCTCATTGGCCTCGTGCGACTGAAGCCGAAGCGGCTGAAGATCGACCGTCAGCTTGTCACCGATGTGGTTGAATCGGCTGAGCAGAGGCGCGTGGTGGGATCGATCGTCGAGATTGCCAAGGCTCTCGATGTGGAAGTGATTGCCGAAGGGGTGGAGACCGAAGCCCATGCCGTGACGTTGTCATGGCTTGGCTGCGACAGCCTGCAGGGTTTTGCGCTCGGCTATCCCTCTAACGCCGCCGATACGGGGCGCCTTCTTGCATCAAACGGCCACGGTGGCAAATCGCGAAGTGTGGCGGGTTGAGATCTGGGGGCTGAAGTTTAGTCGATGAATGGAATGTGAGGCCGATTTCGGTTCGAACGGTGCAGTCGGCGAGCACTTTAGGCTAACTCTCAGTGCACCGACACGGCACGCCTTGGGTGCGTGCCGTATTTTTCAGGTAGTGCGGAAGCGGCCCCGGATCTGGCTCATGTAGAAGTCGCCAGGAGAAGCTGCTGCGGTCAGTCCGACGACGATGCCTTCAGGGACATCTTCGTAGTGACGACGTTGACCGTTGGTCAGATAGAGCGTGAGGTGTCGAGTCTCGCGCTGGTAATCGATCGCTTCAATGAGTTTGGACTGCAGTCTAGTTTCCATGCGGTACTCCCCGATGTGTTTCGCGCGAGAGAGGTGGCTGCTGGATCCGACGAGCGGTTCAAGACAGCGTCAAGCTAATCTCTGGTCGATTCAAGTCAAGGATCCAAAGAGTGGAGCCCTACCTATTTTGAGTTAAATGCGTCTGAAGTTTGACGCTCTAAATTAGCCCGAAAGCGTTATGACAATTAAGCGCAACCTGCAGCGGAACAATGCTCCCTCAGCGAGCGTTCAAAAGCGTTTCGTCCAGCCTTGAAATGGGGATGTCCTTGCGGGTGATTGCAGAGCTGATCATTCTTTTCGGCCGCATCTGTTGCGCGCTCGTGGCCGTTGTGGGCGCGATGGCTTTCGCCTCCTATCTGGTCGCCTCTCCGGTCGATGCGACGCCGCGGATGGATGCAGAAAGTGGAGCGATCTGGACCTCCGTGCCGGTTCATATCGATGCGAGCCATCAGCCCTATGAACGCGAGCCCGATCGCTATCCCTTCAAGTTTTCTGCCGGCCCGTCCCTGAAGGTCATCGACAATGCGACCTTTTTCCTTGATGACAACACCTTCGTCATTACCGGTGTCGCGCGGATCGCTCCGCGGGCGCTCTGCGCCGATACGCAGGGTCGGCGCCTTGCCTGCGGCCAGAATGCAGCGGGCCTGTTGCGGACCGCATTGCGCCGCAGCTTCATCGAATGCAGCAGCAAGGAGTTAGCGCCGAAGCTGTTCATGGTGAGTTGCCGGCGGGACGGTCAGGACCTCGCCGAGTTGCTCAACGACATGCCCAAGGAGCAGCTCGTTGGCAGCGCGACGTGATCAGGCGCGTCGCCAGAAGATGAGTTCCGGCACCTGCCAGGAGGGATCGGGCGCGGGCAGCCAGGTCTTCGGGGAGAAGTAATCCTTCGTGCGGCGCTGTTGGGCGGAGCTCTCCTGAAGCAGGAGCGTGAAGTTGAAGGCGCCCGGCCGCGAAAATTCCTGGGTGAAGTTGATGAGGGCACCGAAGCCTTCCTCCTTCACATCCCTGAGATTGCGGATTGCCGTCAGCGCATCATGGAAATCCAGCCACGCCGGCTGCGTCAGCATGGTTTCGAAAATGCGTGATATGCTCGGATCAAGCTGTCCGTTGCTATCGGTCGCGGGACCGAGGAGCTTCACGCGCATGCTCGTAATCGTGCCTCTGCCGTTGCCGCGCACGACGAGGAAGAGCGAGCTGACGACGTGCTCCTTCTCCTTCTTGTAGACATGTTCGTAGGAGCATTCGAACGTATCGGAATTGAATGCCGTTTCCGCCCATTCGCTGGTTTCCACGCCGGCTGAGCGCAGCGCTTCGCACATGAGCGGGCCGGAAATCCGCCAGGTGCGCAGGAAAACGCTCGCGAGCGCCGGCTGCGGCGGGTCGAACATGCGCGGTGCGATCTTGATGCTGACAGGTTCGGTGCGGCGGAAGACCTTCGGCGGGGGGGGAGGCGGGGGTGCCGCGGGCGGGAAAAGCTCTATGCCGAAATAGTGGGCCAGCGACTTCAGGTGTCGCATGTCATTCGACAGCAGTACCGTTGCGCCAATAATTGAAACGGACAGAACAATCAGCAGCCACATGACGGCGCGGCCCTTTCGCGGCTGCGGCGCCAGTTTCATGTTCTGATCGGACGATGGCATCGTCAGTTCGCGAGACCTCGGACAATGGAAGTCATCATTTATAAGGCTCGGACCGATGTGGCAATCGATCTCACTCGGCGCGGCGTAATCGATTTAAGGCCGCTCCGGTGAAGCGATCGAAGCCTGTCAGGCCGCGATACGACGATACCGCGTCCTGATCCGGTCGATATAATACTGGCCCGGCGAAGGCGCCTTCACCATGGTGCTCACGTCGGCGGCCGGTACGCCTTCGAACAGGCGTTCTTCGCCGTTGCGGAAGCAGATACGCAGGCGCCCGTCTTCCTGGCTGAAATAGACGTTCTGGATAATCCGCGATTTGACTGGAACTTCGTGCATCGTTTTTGCCCCTGTTTCGTTTTGAGGCACCTTAAAAGTAAGGATGCGAAGATACCGTCAAGGCGTATGGTAAAGATTGTTTTCTGCTTGAATGGCGACAGTCTAAAAAATCGCGTTTCAATAAAATTGTACGGATCGGCTTAAAAAGCCTGCAAATACTGGCATGTAGAGTGACCCTCATGAAAGCGGCCGGGCATGGACAGATGCGATCGGCGCTGCGGCCAGGCAGAAATCGCCGGCCGGCTGGAAACGGGGACTTGAGATGAGCAGATTTCTTCTTGCCGCGACGCTCGCAATCACGATATCGGCTGCAGGCCAGCCGGCTTTCGCCTTTGGCCCGGGCGGTTTCGGCCGTGACCTGATGTACACTTCGGCCATCGGCCACCTGCCGGAGGAGCCGTTGACGACGAGCGCCGGTTTCGTTCGCCCGAACATGCCTTTTGTCCTCAGCGCGCCGGCGCAGGTCGAAGGCGAGGGCTATCAGCTGAAGGCCTATTCGCAGCAGCTGACCATCGTCGTCGGCTTCGTTTTCGACAGCGTTCTCAGCCAGGCTGCCCAGACCATCGGTACTGCCGAAGCGCTGGGTCCGTTTCTGCGCTAAGGCTTAAATACTAGATACTGCCGTCTTCGATTTGCGCCCGCGGGAAGGATCCGGCGGGCGCAGTAATTTTCTTGAGATTGCAATTACATTGTTTCATGGTAAGGCGAGATCGAAGTTCTTTTGCATTGCATTTCAAAACGACGACACGCATCGTTCAAGCCGTGAACGCGAGTTCATCATGACCGGACTGAGCGCAGGGACAATCGACTTGACGATTGCTTGGCGCATGGCGGAATGGACTTGCGGGTTTCAATCTGGGAAGGTTGCATGAATTCGGAATTTGCCGTTCGTTCCATGCGGCCCGGCGAACTGGAGCTTGCGCTGGAATGGGCACGTCAGGAGGGCTGGAATCCCGGCCTCGACGATGCGATCGCATTCCACGAAGCTGATCCTTCCGGATTTTTCGTCGGCGCCATCGGTGAGGTGCCGGTCGGCTCTATCTCAGTCGTCAAATATGGCGACAATTTTGCCTTCCTCGGTCTTTACATCGTGCATCCCGATTTCCGCGGCCGGGGCTTCGGCAAGGCGATCTGGAACGCCGGCATCGCGTCGGCGGGAGATCGCACGATCGGCCTCGATGGAGTTGCGGCCCAGCAGGCAACCTACCGCAAGGCCGGTTTCGAGATCGCCTATAACACGATCCGCTATGGCGGCGTGCCGACATCGGTGCCGCAGTCGTCACTCGTCGCGCAGCCGGTTCCGGACGCGAGGCTCGAAGGCCTGTTGCGCTATGACAGCGGTATTTTCCCGCAGCCCCGTGCGGCTTTTCTTGCCGCCTGGTGCACGGGCCGCAAGGGGCGCAGCTCGGTCGTCGTGCGCAAGAGCGGCAAGATCCGCGGTTACGGCACGATCCGCCGCTGTTATGAGGGCTACAAGATCGGCCCGCTTTTTGCTGGCGACGCAGATAGCGCCGCTGCCCTTCTGGCCGGCCTTATTCCTCAGGCGCATGGCGCGTCGATCTATATCGATATCCCCGCCGCCAATGCCGAGGCGATTGCACTTGCGGAAAGCGTAGGGCTCGAGCCGGTTATGGAAACCGCGCGCATGTATCGCGGTCCGGCGCCCGAAATCCCGCTAAAGAATGTCTATGGCGTGACGACGCTGGAGCTTGGTTAGTCGACCGGCGAAGCCGGCACGGTGGGCGCAGCCATTTTTGGGCGGCCCTTTTCGGCGATAGCGATGCCGCCGAGCGTCAGCACCAGCGCAATCATGTGGAAAAGCTGCAGCGTTTCGCCGAGCAAGGCGACAGAAAGCAGCGTGCCGAAAACCGGGACGAGATTGATGAACAGGCCGGCGCGATTAGCGCCGATTTCCTCGACGCCCCTGATATAGAGTATCTGCGCCAGCAGCGAGGCGAAGATTGCCGTATAGACGGCAATCGCCCAGCCTTTGCCATCAGGCCATTGGGCCGCGCCGCGGGAGGCCTCCCATAGAAGCAGCGGCAGGGCGGTCAGCGCCGCGCCGAGCGCGGGGATCGCCATCAGCGTGCGCCAGTCGACGACGGGCTTCCAGCGCAGGAAGATCGTATAGACGGCATAGGCGGCGACAGCGATCAGCATCAATCCATCGCCGCGGTTCAGGCTGAGCTGCAGCAGGGTTGCAAGATCGCCATGGGCAGCCGTCAGTGCGACGCCGACAAGCGTCATGCCGAAGCCGACGACCTGGGCCAGCGAAACGCCGGTGCGGAAAAAGACGAAATTCAACAGGAAAATCAGCATAGGGATGCCGGCCTGCTCGATCGCTACATTGATTGCCGTCGTATACTGCACGGCCGAATAGAGCATGGCATTGAAGGTCGTGTAGCCGATCACGCCATAGAAGAAGAGAAGGGGCAGGTTCTTGCGCACGACCGGCCAGTCCTTCTTCAACTGCGGCAGCGAGACGGCGGCGATCAGCACGACAGCCAGGAACCAGCGAAGGAAGGTCAGCATCATCGGGCTGACATGGCCGAGCGCCAGCTTGCCTGCGACGGCATTGCCGCCCCAGCAGAGAGTTGCAATGACGAGGCAGATATAGGCTGTAGCTTGCAAGGGGATCTTCCCGTCTTTGTCGTCTCTGGCAGGCTTTTTATGACGGGGCTTAGCCTGCCGGCGGCTGATTTGTCACGTAAAAAGCCGAATCTGCTGTGACAACAGGGTCGCTTTCCCAAAAACAAAGCTTTATAGATGCGCGGGTTTGAGCAGGTGTGCGGTTCTCCGCCGGTAACAGGAAGAGTTTGATGACGAACGTAGTCGTGGTCGGTTCGCAGTGGGGCGACGAAGGCAAGGGCAAGATTGTCGATTGGCTTTCGGAACGCGCTGACATCGTGGTGCGCTATCAGGGCGGACACAATGCCGGCCATACGCTCGTCATCGACGGCACGAGCTACAAGCTCTCGCTGCTGCCTTCCGGTGTCGTACGCCCTGGCAAGATGGCCGTCATCGGTAATGGTGTCGTCGTCGATCCGCATGCGCTGATCGCCGAGATCGGCCGGCTGGAAGCGCAGGGCGTGAAGGTTACGCCTGAGAACCTGCGCATCGCCGACAACGCGACCCTCATCCTTTCCCTGCACCGCGAGCTCGATGCTTACCGTGAAGATGCAGCTTCCAACAGCGGCACCAAGATCGGTACGACGCGGCGCGGCATCGGCCCGGCCTATGAAGACAAGGTCGGCCGCCGCGCCATCCGCGTCATGGATCTCGCGGACCTCGAAGCCTTGCCGGGCAAGGTCGATCGTATCCTGACCCATCACAATGCGCTGCGTCGTGGCCTCGGTGTTGCCGAAGTCAGCCACCAGACGATCATGGATGAACTGACCTCGATCGCCGACCGTGTGCTGCCCTTCCGCGATACGGTCTGGCTGTTCCTCGACAAGCAGCGCCGCAAGGGCGCCCGCATCCTCTTCGAAGGTGCGCAGGGCAGCCTGCTTGATATCGATCACGGCACCTACCCCTTCGTGACCTCGTCCAACACGGTGGCCGGCCAGGCCGCTGCCGGTTCGGGCATGGGGCCGGGTTCGCTCGGTTATATTCTCGGCATCACCAAGGCTTATACGACGCGCGTCGGCGAAGGTCCGTTCCCGACCGAACTGACGGATGAAATCGGTCAGTTCCTCGGCGAGAAGGGCCATGAATTCGGCACGGTGACGGGGCGCAAGCGCCGTTGCGGCTGGTTTGACGCTGCACTGGTGCGTCAGTCGGTCGCCACGAACGGCATCAGCGGCATTGCGCTGACAAAGCTCGATGTGCTCGATGGTCTCGACGAACTGAAGATCTGCGTCGGCTACATGCTCGACGGCGAACAGATCGACCATCTTCCGGCAAGCCAGGCGGCGCAAGCTCGGGTCGAGCCGATTTACGTCACACTGGAAGGCTGGAAGGAATCGACGGTCGGTGCTCGCAGCTGGGCGGATCTGCCGGCGCAGGCGATCAAATATGTTCGCCAGGTCGAAGAGCTGATCGGCGCGCCCGTTGCGCTTCTTTCCACCAGCCCCGAGCGTGACGACACCATACTTGTGACCGATCCGTTTGAGGATTAATGTCGCGGGTCACTTAAGGCGACCGTTCGGGAGTGTGCCGGACTTCTTGAGAAAGTACTGATGGCGGATTTTATTGCAGTTATTCGGCGGGCAGTCGACGGCCTGTCTGAAAATACGCCCGAGATGCGGGTGAAGGTCTACGAGCGCGCGCGCGGCGCAGTGCAGCGGCAGCTCGAGAACATGAAGCCGCGTCCGCCGGAAGCCATGCTGCAACGCCAGCTCGAAAAGCTCGAGGCGGCAATCCGCGAAGTCGAGGGCGAACACTCGGAAGCCGTGCCTGTCGAGGAACCGGTCACAGCCGCTCCGGAGCCTGAAGTTCATGAGGAGCCCGCGCTCGAGCACGAGCCTGTCGCAGAGACGGCCCCTGCTGCCGAGGAACCCGTATCCGAAAGCCATGAGCAACAGGACGTAGAACATCCCGCCTACGAGCAGCCTGCCGAGCCGGAGGAGGTCGTTCAGGCGGCCGCTCCCGCCGAAGAGGTGGTGCCCGAGCACGCCGAATGGCATCCGCCTCATGAGGAAGAAGCGCCTGCGGAAGAATGGCGCGCGCCGGAGCAGGCTGAGGTTCATGCCGAGACCGAGAGCTCTCATGAGCCGGTAGAGGAATATTATCCGGAAGAACCGCGGCCGGAAGAGGTCGCTGCCGAGCCGGTAGCCGAAACCGCCCATGAGGTGGAAGAAGAGCTTCAGCACGAAGAGGTTCATCAGCCGGCTCCACGCGGCATAGACCGTGCGTCCAATCGACTCGTCGAGCCGATGGCCGATTTCGAACCGCAATCGCAGCCGCAAACCAGCGACTTCATCGAGCACACGCGCGAAGACCCGATTGCAATGGATGCGGCAGCGCATTTCGATCGCATGTGGTCCGAGCCGGCTGCCGAAACACCGGCTCCTGTACCCCAGGAAGCCGAGACCGAATGGGCGCGCGAAGAACTCCACTCCTATGCCGAGGCCACGCCCGCCGTTCCCGCCGATGCTTCGGCACGCGCTCTCGATGAGGTCTCAACGCTCGGAAACAGCGCTTCGCCGGCCGTCATGCCGGCTGCCAAGGAAAATTTCTCCTGGGAAGCCGCCGCTTTCGACGATCTGCCGCCGATCGAGGCCGGCACGGGCAAGAAGACACCAGCTTCCGCGCATTTCGACGACGTCGATATCTTTGCGGAAGTGCATGCTGGCAACGGTTCCGGCTCTGCAGCTCCCGCACCGGCCGCAGCGCCAGGCGAAGGTTGGCGTGAGGCGCGGACGTTGCGTGGCTATGACCGCCGCAACGCTGCGACCGATGACGACGACAGCAATCCGCCGATGGATCTGGACCAGATCGTCGCCTCGAAGATGCAGGGCAAGAGTTTCCGTATGGAGCCGAAGCGCCGGCGCTTCGGTATCGGCACCATTCTGGCGATCCTCGTGACGCTCGGCATTCTCGGTGGCGGTGCCTATGCGGGCTGGATGAACCGCGAAGCGGTGATGGAAATGGTCGATGGTCTCGTCAGCTCCGCGCCGTCACAGGCTGCGCGCGACGAGACGGTGACGCCAGGGACAACGCCTCCGGTGCAGCAAAACAGCACGCCGGCCACGGCCAAGCCGGCAGATCAGAGTGCTACCACGCCGCCGGCGCGACCCAACCAGGAAGTTGCCTCGCTGGACGGTTCGGCTGCCAATTCCAAATTTACCCAGCGGCTGCTCGCCGATGGCACCGAAGTCGATAACGGCCCGGCAGCAGTGCCGGGAACACCGACGGCGGAAGGCAAGTCGGTTGCCGCGCAGAACGTTGCTGCAGCCGATAACAGCACGCCGAGCGTCCAGTCCGATGCTGCGCCTGCCGAAAACCTGACGCCGAACGGCCCTGCCGCAGCACCTGCTGCGCAGAACACCCCCATTGGCGCCACCGAAAAGATGTTCCTCTATGAAGAGCGGATCGGCGAAAGCTCACCGACGGCAATCGAGGGATCGGTTATCTGGACCGTTCAGCATGAAGCCGGACAGGACGGCCGCCAGGAAGCCACCGTGCAGGGCAACGTCACCGTACCGGAGCGCAATCTTTCGGCGCTCGTGACCTTCAAGCGCAATTCCGATCCGTCGCTGCCGGCAAGCCATCTCGTCGAGATCGTCTTCTCCGTTCCGCCGAATTTCGAAGGCGGCAGCATCGACAGCGTCCAGCGCATCTCGATGAAACGTACGGAGCAGGATCGCGGCGATCCGCTGATTGCAGTGCCGGCCAAGATCACCGACGATTTTCACATGATCGCGCTCAACGACTATCCGGATGCGCGCAAGGCCAATCTGGACCTGCTTGCCACGCGCGACTGGATCGACATTCCGGTCACCTACCGCAACGGCCGCCGTGCGCTGCTGACCATGCAGAAGGGCGCTACAGGCGGGAATGCCTTCAACACGGCGATCAAGGAATGGACGGCGCTCGGAGATCTCTCGACCAGCCAGTAAGGCTGGCGTCGCGGAGCCTCGGAAATCACGCAAAATAAAAGGCGGGCCGCAAGGACCCGCCTTTTTTGATTTCAGATAACGACCAGCTTATGCGGTCGCTTCGACCACACGCACGGCCTTGGAACGCTCCAGCGCTTCCTTGCGGACCGCATCCTGCACCTTTTCAAAGGCGCGGACTTCGATCTGGCGGACACGCTCGCGGCTGATGTCGAACTCGGCCGAAAGATCTTCCAGCGTCACCGGATCTTCAGCAAGGCGGCGAGCCTCGAAGATGCGGCGTTCGCGGTCGTTCAGCACGCTCATGGCCTTCGACAGCATACGGCGACGGGTATCGAGCTCATCCTGCTCGATCAGCACGTCTTCCTGGCTGTCGTGGTCGTCCACGAGCCAGTCCTGCCACTGACCGCTGTCGCCTTCGGAGGCCTTGATGGGGGCGTTCAGCGATGCGTCGCCGGAAAGGCGGCGGTTCATCGAAACGACCTCTTCCTCAGAGACGTTCAGCTTGGTCGCGATTTCGGTCACATGCTCCGGCTTCAGGTCGCCGTCATCGATGGCTTGGATACGGCCCTTCAGACGGCGCAAGTTGAAGAACAGGCGCTTCTGGTTGGCAGTCGTGCCCATCTTCACCAGAGACCACGAACGCAGGATATATTCCTGGATCGAGGCTTTGATCCACCACATGGCGTATGTGGCGAGGCGGAAACCACGTTCCGGATCGAACTTCTTTACAGCCTGCATGAGGCCGACGTTACCTTCGGACACGACTTCGCCGATCGGCAGGCCGTAGCCGCGATAGCCCATGGCGATCTTCGCGACGAGGCGAAGATGGCTGGTGACGAGCCTGTGGGCGGCGTCGCGATCGCCGTGCTCGGAGTAACGCTTGGCGAGCATGTACTCTTCCTGCGGCTCCAGCATCGGGAATTTGCGGATTTCGTCCAGGTAACGATTGAGACCGGCTTCGCCGGCGGTAATGGACGGCAAGTTATTTCGGGCCATGATGCACCCTCCTTATATGGATTCCGGTTCCCGATGGAACGCGCCCTCGCGTTAAAGGCAAACCGGGACATGCGGCTCTCTCCAAGCCCGCAATAAGTCTATCTACAGATAAGTATGGCGAAACAGCGATTCAAGGTCCCCTCGGCGTTCACGAGGGCGTTATCCGGCCTTTGCCAGAGCCAACCAGAGGCATTGATTTTACCGACAGCTGCCGCATTTTTCCAGTGGCGGTGGCACTCTTGCCCAGCCGCTTTTATGAGAGGAACCAGATGATCAGACCAGCCCTTGCCGCCATCCTGCTGCTTTCGCTTTCGGCTGCTCTTTCATCCTGCGGGAACACCGCCAGGGGGCTGGCACAGGACGGGCGTGACACCAGCCACGCTCTCGACAATGCCACGCATCGGATCCTGGGTGCCGGCTCCAAGAAATAGCAGCGACCATCTCTCATCCCCGAAGGGCGTCAGCGAGCTCCACCATATCACCTGGTAGCGGCACTTCGAAATGCATCACCTCGCCGGTGCGCGGATGCTCGAATTGCAGCATGTAGGCATGCAGCGCCTGGCGGTCGAAAGCCTTGACGACCTTGCGGGCCTCGTCGGGCAGAAGATTGGCCTTGGTCTTGAAGCCGGCGCCGTAGACGGCGTCGCCCAGCAACGGATGGCCGATATGGGCCATGTGGACGCGGATCTGGTGGGTGCGGCCGGTTTCAAGGTGGCATTCGACGAGCGAGGCAAGCGCGCTCGCATCCGGGCTTTCGTGGAAGCGCTCGAGCACTTCGTAATGGGTGATCGCCTCGTCGGCACTCTCGTTTTCGGGGCGCTTGACGGCGCGGCGGGTGCGGTCGCCGGTGGCACGACCGAGCGGCGCGTCGATCGTTCCCGAGAGCGAGCGCGGACGACCCCAGACGATCGCCTGATAGGCGCGTTCCAGCGGCATGGTGCGGCCGTGATCGGCGAACTGCAGCGAGAGATGGCGATGCGCCATATCGTTCTTGGCGACGACCATGACGCCGGTCGTATCCTTGTCGAGGCGGTGAACGATGCCGGGACGGCGCACGCCGCCGATGCCGGAGAGGGTATCGCCGCAATGGTAGATCAGCGCGTTGACGAGTGTACCCGTCCAGTTGCCGGGGCCGGGATGGACCACGAGGCCCGCCGGCTTGGAAATGACGATGACGTCTTCATCCTCGTAGAGGATATCGAGCGGAATATCCTCGCCCTTCGGAGCCGGATCTTCGGGCTCGGGCAGGATGATCTCGTAGCTGTCGCCGGCTCGCACCTTCTTTTGGGGATCGGTAATCGGCGCGCCCTTCAAAAAGACCTGCCCATCCTTGATCAGCGCCTTGATGCGGCTGCGGGAAAATTCCTCGCCGACCTGCGCGGTCAGCCAGGCGTCGAGGCGGCCTTCGGCTGTCTCATCGGCGGTCAGGACTTTTCTATTGTCATCTGCTTGTTTAAAGGGGTCGCTCAAGACGCTTCTTCTCCGACGTATTTTTAGAACGGGACGCCATAGATGACGAAATTCGAGCCAGCCGACGATGAGCAGGAAGAAAAGCCCCTTGATCCGGCTATGGAAAGTGTCCGGCGCAAGATGGTTCGCCTGCAGATCGTCTCGGGCGCCATCATGTTCGTGAGCCTTATGGCGGTCTTCGGCGCTGTTGTCTACAAGGTGACGCGCGCGGAGCCCTCGCAGACCACAGCGTCTGCAGGCTCTTCCGGTGTTCCCTCCGACGCGCCGATGAATTCAACGGCCGCGCTGCCGCTCGGCTTCAAGATCGAGCAGACATCGCTTTCGGGCGGACAGATCCTGTTTTACGGCACGGCGGTCGACGGCAAGCGCAAGGCCCTGGTCTTCGATATCAAAGCGGGCCGCATCGTAGCTGACATCACGTTGTCGGGTAATTGAGGCCGGCATGGCCGGACAGCCCCTTACGATCGAAACCCCTGACGATCTGCGGATCACCGAGTTTCGCGCTATCCGCGAGCGCGACCTGACGGGCCGGCAGAACCGCTTCATCGCCGAGGGTACCGTCGTGCTGCGCATGCTCGCCGATGCGCATGCGGCGGGTAGAGGATTTTCAGCCGAAAAGATCTTGCTGCTCCGCAATCGGCTCGACGGCGTGGCGGAAATCCTCGACCGCTTTCCGAAAGACGTACCCGTCTATGTGGCCGACGCCGATATTCTCGACGGTATCGTCGGCTTCAACATGCATCGCGGCGTGCTTGCGCTCGGCCGCCGCGAGCAGGCGACGGAAACCGTGCTTCTCGATGCGCTGCCCGAGCAGGCGCTGGTCCTCGTCGGCTGCGGCATTTCCAATCACGACAATGCCGGATCGATGTTCCGCAATGCCGCTGCCTTCAGGGCGGATGCGATCCTCCTTGATGAGACCTGCTGCGACCCGCTCTACCGCAAGGCGCTGCGCGTTTCGGTCGGCTCGGTCCTGAGCATGCCCTATCATCGCGGCGGCAATGCGCTCGCTCTTCTTTCTGGTCTTGCCGAGCGCGGCTTTTCAATCTGGACGCTTTCGCCACGCGGCGAGACGGATATCCGGCAGATACCGGCTTCCGATCGCATGGCGCTCGTCGTCGGCACTGAGGGCGAGGGACTGCCGGAAGCGGTGCTTTCCCGTTTCCGCAGTGCGCGCATTCCGCAGTCCGAAGGGTTGGACAGTCTCAACGTGGCGACGGCGACGGGTATTGCGCTTTTTGCCATATCTTCGGCGATGGCGCGGATCTGACGGGGTTCAGCGCTGCGGATCGGCGATGATCGCAGCCGCGCGGTCGGCAAGGTTTACGCGGTCGTTTGCGCCCTTCTTCTCCCCGCCATCAGGTAGGAGGGAGAGGATCGGAGAGGACGGGCCTTCCTTGAGCGCCGTGAGCGCCACCATGTTGGCGGCGATCGAGGTGATTTCCTCGCGAAGCGCGCCATCACGACCGGTATTGTTTCTTGCCTTCTGAAGGTGGTCGGCAAGTGCTGCACTGCGCCGGCGCACATTGTCGCTCATCTGCGCTGCGATGGCAGCGAGATCGAGTTCAGAGGTTTCTGCTTCGCTGGTCGCTTCGGCGGGCAGATCGGCAATGGCCTTGGAGAGGCCGGCATCACGCAGCACCTTGGCGACCTTACGGAGTTCGGCGTTGGCAGCCTTCAACTGATCCTTCAGCTTGGCGATTTCCTGTTGCCGGCGGCCGAGCAGGGCTTCCTTGTCAGCGGCAGAGGCGGCCTCACGGGCGGCCTTGTCTTCCAAGCGAATGACCATGTGCTGCTGCTGGCTGAGCTTCTGTTCGGCATCCTTGGCGCGCTTCTGCAGCACGGTCACGTCCTGGCGCATCGTATCGCGTTCGTCGCGCAGGGCATTGGTGCGGAACTTCAGGTTCTCGGCTTCAGTCTCACGCGCAGCAAGGTCGATCTTCAGGTTGTTGGCCTGTTCCGTGATCTTGGAAAGCCGCGCCCGCAGCGTTTCCAGCTCGCTATCCTTGTTGGAGCCCGCCTGTTCGGCAATATGCAGGTTCGTCTTCAACTGGCTGATATAGTTTTCGTCCTTGCGCAGGTGGGAGCGCTGCTCGGCAGCCTCAACCTGCATTTCGCCGATCTGTGCGCGCGCCTCATTGACTTCGGAGGCTAGCCTGCCGGCATCGACGGCGAGTGCGTCGTGGCGCAGCTGGAGGGAGAGCGACTTTTCGCGTTCGCGGTGCAGGTCCTGTGCGGTGCGGGCATTTTCAGCGGCGTAGAGCGCGCGCACCATGTCCTTCTGTGCCCGTACTTCCTGCGGGCTCAGCGGCATCGTCGCCTTGAGGCGGTTTTCGGTATACCAGACGATGCGGCGGTGAACCGCGGGCGAAACCAGAAAGACGAGAAAGGCCGCGGTCAGGAAGCCCAATCCGAACAAAAGAGCATATTCGATCACGGCGCGGCCATCGATTCGAAGGTTGATACGGGTCAGTCCGCCTGATTAAGCACGCAGCGCGCGCAGCGACAAGGCTGCGGGCACCGGCAGGACCATATTCCCAAGGATATTAGCGGTGATTTTGGCTTTTCAGAAGGGGTTCCAGGTCGGGTTCGGGGTGACCTTCAGATAGCCGACATTGATGCCGAGGCGGGCGCCGACACCGGTGCGGATCGGCACGACCAGAACATTGTTGTTCTTGAGAAGCGTCATGCCGAAGCCGGCAATGACATAGGCCGAGCCGCTGACGCCGCCGAAGCGAGCATAGATGGAGTCGATGGACGGCAGGTCGTAGACCAGCATCATGACGCGGGAGCCCTGGCCGCCGTAATCGAGGCCGAGAGATGGACCCTGCCAGTAAAGCGGATGCTCGCCGGCATTCTTGGTATTGAGCTGGCCTTCGCCGTAGGTGAGGCCGGCGATGAAGGCGCCGCCGCCCTCCTGGCCGAGAATATAGCCGTTGGGCAGGCCGTATTTCTGGAAGGCGCTTTCAACCACCTTGGCCAGACCGCCGCTGGTCTCGCCGAAGAAGGAGTGGCCGGCGTCAACGATTTCCTGCACTGTGTACTGGCCGTTGTTCTGCTGCGCTGCGGCCTGTCCTGTAATCATCACCGACGAGATCATGATAGCGGTCAGCAACTTGCAGAAGCCGATAAATCTTCCGAGAAATTGGAGGCGCATGATGTCATCCATTCGTCATTGTCGGGGGCATTGGCATTTGATGCATTTTGCTCCGATCGTCTTAACAATCGGTTTACCAAATATGGTGTCATTATGGCGGCGAGTACGGTCGCAAACTTCGCGCAATTTTGATCAGGCACACTACCGGGTGGAATGACACTGCCCCTCAGGAGACGATGATGTCCAAGAACCCGAATCTCACTCTGTCCGGCCCGGACCTGGCAGCACTTCTTTGCAGTCGTGTGTGCCATGACGTGATCTCGCCCGTCGGCGCGATCAATAACGGTCTGGAGCTTCTGGACGAAGGCGGAGCGGATTCGGATGCGATGGATCTCATCCGCACCAGTGCGCTCAATGCCTCGGTCCGTCTCAAATTCGCACGCCTTGCCTTCGGTGCATCCGGTTCCGTCGGCGCCTCGATCGATACCGGCGAGGCCGAACGTGCAGCCAAGGACTTTGCCGTGGCCGAGAAGAAGACCGAAGTGAGCTGGAGCGGCCCACGCGCGATTGTCGCCAAGAACAGGGTCAAGCTGCTCCTTAACCTCTTCCTCGTCGCATATTCTTCCATTCCGCGTGGCGGCAATCTGGATATTACGCTGGAAAATCCGGAATTCGATGCCAGTTTCAAGCTCGTCGCCAAGGGCAAGCTGATGCGCTTGCCGCCGAAATTCGTCGAGATCGCCACCGGCACCGCCGAGGAAGCGATCGATGCGCATTCGATCCAGCCTTATTACACTGTGCTGCTGGCGGAAGAATGCGGCATGGTTCTGGATTATTCAGCCAGCGCCGAAGAGATCATCTTCACTGCCAAGGTTGCCGCAGCGTAGTTCACCGATTGCTGATCGAAGCGGGTGCAGTAACGATTCCTTAGCCTGATCAACCTATCCTCGAAGGTTAGGAAGACCCTCGACGGAGACAGCGCGAGGGGTAAGGAGCTGCCATGCAGAGATTCATGATCACCGATAGTTCGGACATCGTTCGCAAGGTCGGCAAGCGAATCCTTTCCGAGCTCGATTTTCTGGTGAGCGAAGCTTCGAATGCCGAAGAGGCGTTGCAGCGCTGCCAGGCGGAGCTTCCCGAATATCTGATCGTCGATTCGGGCATGGAAGGCGCGCTTGATCTCATCGCCAATATCCGCACCATGGACGGCGGCAAAGAGGTCAAGATCTACTATTGCGTCATCGAGGCCGATCTGAAAAAGCTGATGGCCGGTAAGCGGGCAGGGGCAACGGACTTCCTGCTCAAGCCGTTCGACCGCAAGATCCTCACCGCCGTGTTCGGAAATCGCGCGATCGCTGCCTGAATAGGTCGCGCAAATCGTTAACGGGAGCCGTCCTTTTGGGCGGCTTTTTTCATTTCCGCACATTGCCGACAAAATAAAAGTCCCGCCGGCGAGGCGGGACTTTTCATTTGGTAAGGGGATTCGGCGGATCAGGCGGTTTCGGCGTATTCGGCACCATCGGGCTCGCGCAGCACATAGCCGCGGCCCCAGACGGTTTCGATGTAATTGGCGCCGCCGGCAGCATTTGCGAGCTTCTTGCGCAGCTTGCAGATGAAGACGTCGATGATCTTCAGTTCCGGCTCGTCCATGCCGCCATAGAGGTGGTTCAGGAACATTTCCTTGGTGAGCGTGGTGCCCTTGCGGAGCGAGAGAAGCTCCAGCATCTGATATTCCTTGCCCGTCAGGTGAACGCGCTGGCCGCCGACTTCGACGGTCTTGGCGTCGAGGTTGACGATAAGCTCGCCCGTGATGATGACCGACTGGGCATGGCCCTTGGACCGACGGACGATGGCGTGGATACGGGCGACGAGCTCGTCCTTGTGGAACGGCTTGGTCATGTAGTCGTCGGCGCCGAAGCCGAGACCACGAACCTTGTCTTCGATGCCGGCCATGCCCGAGAGGATGAGGATCGGCGTCTTGACCTTCGACAGGCGGAGAGTGCGCAGCACTTCGTATCCGGACATGTCGGGAAGGTTCAGATCGAGAAGGATGATATCGTAATCATACAACTTGCCCAGATCCACGCCTTCTTCGCCGAGATCTGTCGTATAAACATTAAAACTCTCAGATTTGAGCATCAGTTCGATGCTCTGCGCCGTAGCGCTATCATCCTCGATCAGAAGTACCCGCATAATTATCCCCTTTACCGCCGCCGAAAGGTGGCATGGCCCCCTACGCGATACCGAATAAGCTACGTGATTTGGAAGCTGCCACGAAATGGTTAACAAATTCTAATTCACTCTGGCAAGGAGTATCGAATTTATTAAATAATTTTTCCATTTCCCTGTTTTCCAATGGGAATCTCGAAACGCAATTCTCAACTTCGACATTAAGAATATGCGCTAAGTGATTCATCCGACTCGCTAATGAAAAGGTTCGGCTTTCCTGTCCTGGTGTTTACCGAGCCTTAAATCATCGGGCCTATCATTAACGATGCCCGTAAACGAAAGGTTACCAGCGGTAGGTTTTTGTTAATATCGCAGGAAATTTTTTAGCAAACCGTGTCAAAGCGGCGCGCAAGGGCGGTTTCAAGTTGAGCCGGGGTCTCGCATCACGGGAGTAATGCGTATGAAGTCGCGAGAGAGCCTCGTTCGCCTGAAAGAGTTTCAGGTTAACGAAAAACGTCGTCAGCTGCAGCAGTTGCAGATGATGATGTCCGAATTTGAACGGATGACGAAGGATCTGGAGAGCCAGATCGTCGTCGAGGAAAAGAAGTCCGGTATTTCCGACCCGAATCACTTTGCATATCCGACCTTCGCCAAGGCCGCACGTCAGCGCGCCGACAATCTTCAGGTCTCGATCAAGGAACTGAAGGTTCAGGAGGAGGCGCTGGAATTGGCGCTTGAGGAAATGCAGGCGGAATATGCCAGGGCAACGGCGCTCGAAGAGCGTGACGGCGCGGTTCGCGTCCGGGCCTGACGAATGTTGCAGGCGCCGGTCCCGGCGCCTTGGGGGATAACCACAGAAGCCATGCATGATGGGCGCGGTGTCCGTCATGCATGGCTTTTGGTGTTTCTATCGTATGGCAGACGTTCTCAGTTTACCACGTCGTTCCAATCCGGATGGCGCTGCGCCTGCGATTTAAAGAAGGGGCAGAGCGGGATGATCTTCCAGCCGCCCTCGCGGGCTGCCTCGACGGCGTGAAGGGCGAGCGCCTGGCCGACGCCCTTGCCGCGCAAAGCGTCCGGCACGCCGGTATGATCGATGATGATGAGTTTCGGTGATGTGCGGGAATAGGTCATCTCCGCTTCATGGCCCTCCAACGTCGCAACATAGCGGCCGCCGGAGGTGTTTTCTTCAATCCCGATATCCATGTCTGTCTCCTGACGAATTATGTGATCGGGAACGTGACATGGCGGCATCGGCATGCCAAGCCGTGTCCGCAGGAGACAGTGTGTTCAAAGGGGAGGCGGAAAATTGAACAGGCTTTCGGCGGTCCGGCCCGTTCTATTGGTGACGGCGCCGTTTCTACTGGCGCTTGGCCTTGTGTTGCCGCTCATCCGTTTCGAGAAGCTCTGGTTCTTCGATGAGACGCCGTCATTGCTGGAAATCGTGGCTTCGCTCTGGAATGGAGGTGACGTGGCGCTTGCGGTATTGGTGGCGCTCGTCTCGATCGTATTGCCGGTTTTGAAAATGATCGGGATCGCGGCTGAATCCATGGCTGCCGGCGGCACCGGCAGCCTGTTTTATCGCAACGTCGTGCCGCATCTGTCCAAGTGGTCCATGATGGACGTGCTGCTGGTTGCGATCGTGATTGCGGCAGCGAAGACGACGGGACTTGCGAATGCGTTTACGCAACCCGGCCTCTGGTGTTACGCGGCCTCGGCAATGATTTCGGGCCTTCTTCATTCCCTTAAGGGAAATGCGTCCGGCCCGAAATAATCAAATCGAATGGGATCAGTGGCGGTACTGCTGGATGCGCGTCGTGCGCAGGCCGGCGAGACCATGGCTGTTGATGGAGGACTGCCAGGAAAGGAATTCTTCGACAGTGAGCGTGTAACGCTCACAGGCTTCTTCCAAGCTCAACAGGCCACCGCGAACAGCCGCGACAACCTCTGCCTTCCGGCGGATGACCCAGCGCCGCGTGTTCGGCGGCGGAAGATCCGCAATCGTCAGGGGGCTGCCATCGGGGCCGATGACATATTTCACTCGGGGACGTATCATTTCGGTCATTGGACTCTCTACACAACGCAAGACCACGGGTGCCACTCTAACTTGCCACATTTAAAAATTGCCTAAACGCATGGTAAGACTTTGATAATAATTTTAGACGCGCGCCCGGAGGGCTGATTTGCGGGCTCCTGCCGTTACGTCAATTTGATACGGCTGCATGGGAGCCATGCGGAATAAATGTTACATATTTCTTCCGGATAATTTTATAAGCGCTGCAACATAAGTGTGAGCGCAAAGACTTCGTCTCCGTTCCTCTCGCAGTATCAATAAAGATTGCCGTTTGAATGCTTCGTATCCTTCGGATGCGGGGCACATGCCGTCTTTCCTGATCGTCCGGCGCGTTCAATCCGCGGCCGGTTGCGAGGCCGGGCCGAAGCCAGGCCCGTGAAGGAATAAGAGAATGAAGAGACGTGAACGCGCAGTCCGCGACTGCGCAGATGATGCCGCATTTTCTGCGTTCGAGGCCCGTTCTGCGGGCATTTCCGCTGTCGATGGTGCAAGCCGCCTGGACGAGTTGGCGAAGGCCGCCGGGTTCGAATTCTACCTGTTTTCCATATTCCCGCGCGGGGACCGGACGGCCTTTCTCGAAAACAAGCTGATCAGCAACTGGCCGCAGAGCCTCGTCAACTTTTACGAGGAGGCGGACCTCTTCTATTGCAGCAAGCTGGTCGCCGTCATGAAGCGCACGATCATGCCTGTCTTCTGCGAAGAGGGGCCTTTTGGTGGCAATGCAGCGAATCAGGAAAACCGCCGTCTGAACACGATGTTTCAGATGCACGGGCTGAAGCATACGTTCGCGTTCGCGCTACACGACGCTGACCTGAAACAATACATCTTCGCCTTTTCGGGGGCGCGTGCCATGCCCTCCCGCGAAGAAGCGACGGCGCTGCTTTATGGCTGTATGGAGCTTCTGGACACGTTGCCGAGCGACGAGAAGCCGGAAGACCGGCCATCGGAAAGCCTCACCCGGCGGGAGATCGAATGTCTGCGCTGGTCGGCTGCGGGCAAGAGCAGCGACGAGATTGCGATCATTCTCGATCTCTCATCGCATACGGTAGTGGGATATCTGAAGAGCGCAATGCGCAAACTGGATTCGGTCAACCGCATGCAGGCCGTCGCCCGGGCATTCCGGTATCGGCTGGTGTAACAGCCGA
>NZ_AJWE01000024.1:0-61975 GCF_000281145.1 Rhizobium sp. CF142
GCACCAGCCACTGGCTGGCGGGGGTTGTCGGCTTGAGTTCCGAAAGCTCCGTCACGCAGCGCCAGGCAAGCAGCCAGCAGGCGGCCAGTAGCAGGAAGAAGGAGGTACCGGCGAAGCCTTCATTGCCGGAGAGCGTGCCGAGCAGCAGCCATGCCGTGCCATGGGCGCCGATGAAGAGGGCGGTTGCGACAAGCGATGTGGACAGGGGTGCGAAGGAGATCAGTGCCGCGACGATCGCAATCAGAGCGATCAGGATGACGGTTCCTGCGGACGGAGGCTGTGTGGCACCGGCCCCAAAGACAGGCAGCATGACCATTGCGCCTGTCACGCAGAGGAGGGCGATCAGGCCCTGCCAGGACAACACGACTTGCTTCATGCCGGCCTCCCGCCCATGGCGCGGTCGACGATCTTCGCGACGAGGCCGACGATGGCGACAAGGATGGCCGCGAGGACCGAGCCGGCGACCAGTGCTGCCCAGATATCGATCGTCTGGCTGTAATAGGAGCCGGCAAGCAGCTTGGAGCCAATGCCAGCGACAGCGCCGGTCGGCAGTTCGCCGACGATAGCGCCGACGAGGCTTGCGGCGATCGCCACCTTCATCGAGGTGAAGAGGAAGGGGATGGAGGCGGGCACGCGCAGCTTCCAGAAGGTTTGCGCGGCCGTGGCATTATAGGTGCGCATCAGATCGAGATGCATGACCTCGGGCGAGCGCAGCCCCTTCACCATGCCGACCGTGACCGGGAAGAAGGAGAGGTAGGTGGATATCAGCGCCTTCGGGATGAGGCCGGTGATGTTGATCGAGCCGAGCACCACGATGACCATCGGCGCGATCGCCAGGATCGGCACGGTTTGGGATGCGATAATCCAGGGCATCAGGCTGCGGTCGAGCGCCTTGATATGGATGATGCCGACGGCGATCACGATGCCGAGCAACGTACCGAGCGCAAAGCCAAGCGCGGTGGAAGAAAGGGTGACGCCTGCGTGGTAAACGAGGCTACGATTGCTGGAGAGCTTTCGCAGGAAGGTGTTTTCGAAGACGTTCTGCGCCACCTGATGCGGCGCCGGCAGGATGGGCTTCGGCTGAGAGAGTGTCCTGCCGATGAAGTCCGCCGTCGTCGAGGTGATGTTGTTGCGGGTATCCATGTCACGCTGGAACGGCGCGTTGAGGAAGACGGCGGCGACATACCAGATGGCGATCAGCACCAGCAGGATGGTGAGGACGGGGATGATCTTGTCCTTGAGGGTGTCGGGTTTCATGCGGCCTCCCTCCAAGTATGGAGTACGCGGCTACCCCCCTCTGTCCTGCCGGACATCTCCCCCACAAGGGGGGAGATCGACAAGCGGCCCGACTTTCGCACATCTTTAAGGCTGCGCAGTTCGCAATGTTCGTTGTTTGGAGAAACCGGCGCCCCCAGCCAATCTCCCCCCTTGTGGGGGAGATGTCCGGCAGGACAGAGGGGGGTAGCAACCGAACGCAAAGTCTTATTACTCATAACTATGCCCCGCCCTCAGCCCTTCGCGCACGCGATGGGCGATTTCCAGGAATTCCGGTGTCTCGCGGATGTCGAGCGGTCGCTCCTTCGGCAGTGTCGAGTCGATGACGTCGGTCACGCGGCCGGGGCGTGGCGACATGACGACGATCTTGGTGGAGAGGTAGACAGCTTCCGGAATGGAATGGGTGACGAAACAGATCGTCTTGTTGGTGCGCGACCACAGTTTCAGAAGTGCTGCATTCAGATGATCGCGGACGATTTCGTCAAGGGCGCCGAAGGGTTCGTCCATCAAGAGCAGGTCTGCATCGAAGGCGAGCGCGCGGGCGATCGAGGCACGCTGCTGCATGCCGCCTGAGAGCTGCCAGGGAAATTTCTTCTCGAAGCCGGAGAGTTCGACGAGGTCAAGCGCCCCATCAATGCGCTTCTTCTGTTCGGGTTTCGAATAACCCATGATCTCCAGTGGCAGCGCGATGTTCTTCTCGATCGTGCGCCACGGATAAAGTGCCGGCGCCTGGAAGACATAGCCATAGGCACGGGCCTTGCGGGCCTCATCCGGTGTCATGCCGTTGATGGCGATGTCGCCGGAGGTCTTGCGCTCGAGATCGGCGATGACGCGCAGGAAAGTCGTCTTGCCGCAGCCGGAAGGGCCAATGAAGGAGACGAACTCGCCCCTGCGGATATCGAGATTGACATCAGCAAGCGCGTGCACCGCGCCGTCATTCGTCTGGTAGCTGAGACAGAGATCCTTGGCGGATACGACGGAGGGTGCTTGCATCAATAAACCAGTCTTGTTTTCGCCGCGCCGTCGCGGTTTTCCGTGATATCATTGCCGCCGGTCTGACCGACAGCACGGTCCTTGGAGGATGAGGATGGACGTAAAATCAAAGCCCACCTGCCATATTGTTCGCCCCAACCACACCTATGACGGCAAGCAGGGGCTGAGCTATTTCCAGGGCATCGCCGCCGAGACGGTCGGTGCGAAGGGCATCTGTATGCATCTTCTGACGATCCCGCCCGGCGTGCGCGCCAAGGCGCATCTGCATGAGGCGCATGAAACGGCGATCTACATGCTCTCCGGCGAGGCGCATACCTGGTACGGCGACAAGCTCGAGAACCACGTTGTCGTGCATGCCGGCGAACTCTTCTACATTCCGGCCGGTGTGCCGCATCTTCCGGCAAACCTCAGCGGCACGCCCTGCACGGCGATCATTGCCCGCACCGATCCGAACGAGCAGGAAAGCGTGATCCTGCTGCCGGAGCTCGATGCGCTGGTGCCGGCGTGAGGCTATTTGCATAGCGGCAGCGGCCCCCACTTGATTGCGGCATCGGCCACGAACCCGATCGTATAGCCTTTAGGCCCTGATGTGATCTTGACGGTGTCGTCGTTACTGCTCTCTTCGCCCTCCGCCTGGCAAGCGACCGTGGCGGTGAAGTCCTTGCCTTCGGTCTTCAGGACTTTCTTGATTTCGCAGTAAGAGGCCGCCGTGGTGATGCCCTCGGAAGTCAGCAGAAAGAAGTTGTCGGAACCTGTGCTTTCGCCGCTCTTGGCGTAGGTGCAGCCATCCTTGTTGCCGTAGCTGCCCTTGATGGGCAGCGTGTCAGCATTCGCCGCGGTGGAAAGCGCGGCCAGGGAAACGATCGTCAGAAGCAGATGGCCGCGCATATGTGTCACACCCCGCTCGCCGGGATGCCCGTGCGTTCGACCTTGCGGGGAGCGGTGATCTCCTTCCAGGTCGACAGTGCCTTGCTGACGGCGGTGACCGGCTCGCGCTTGACGAATTCGCCGTGGCCTGAGCGGGTCTTGACCGTATCCTCCTCGATCGCCACGACGCCACGCGTCAGCGTATAGCGCGGCAGGCCGGTGACCTGCTTGCCTTCGAAGACGTTGTAATCGATCGCCGATTGCTGGCTCTTCGACGAGATGGTCTTGGAGCGCTTCGGGTCCCAGACCACGAGATCGGCATCGGCGCCGACGAGGATGGCACCCTTCTTTGGGTAGATGTTGAGAATCTTGGCAATGTTGGTGGAGGTGACGGCGACGAACTCGTTCATCGTCAGGCGGCCGGTATTGACGCCGTAAGTCCAGAGCATCGGCATACGGTCTTCGAGGCCACCAGTGCCGTTCGGGATCTTGGTGAAGTCACCGACGCCGAAGCGCTTCTGCGCGGTGGTGAAGGCGCAATGGTCGGTCGCCACCACTTGCAGTGAACCCGAGGCGAGGCCGGCCCAGAGGCTGTCCTGATGCTGCTTGTTGCGGAAGGGCGGGGACATGACGCGGCGGGCGGCATGATCCCAGTCCTTGTCGAAATATTCGGTCTCGTCGAGCGTCAGGTGCTGGATCAGCGGCTCGCCATAGGCGCGGATGCCCTTCTGGCGGGCGCGGCGGATCGCTTCATGGGCCTGTTCGCAGGAGGTGTGGACGATATAAACGGGGCAGCCGGCCATGTCGGCGATCATGATGGCGCGGTTGGTCGCTTCGCCCTCGACTTCGGCCGGGCGCGAATAGGCATGTGCCTCGGGGCCGTTATTGCCTTCCGACAGCAGCTTGGCGGAAAGCGAGGCAACGACATCGCCGTTTTCGGCATGGACGAGCGGCAGGGCACCGAGCTCGGCGCAGCGCTGGAAGGAGGCGAACATCTCGTCATCGTTCACCATCAGCGCGCCCTTATAGGCCATGAAGTGCTTGAAGGTGTTGATGCCCTTGTCCTGCACGATCGTCTTCATTTCATTGAAGACCTGTTCGCCCCACCAGGTGATCGCCATGTGGAAGGAATAGTCGCAATTGGCACGCGTGGATTTGTTGTCCCACATGGTCAGCGCTTCGAGCAGCGATTGGCCGGGAGAGGGAAGGGCGAAATCGACGACCATGGTCGTGCCACCGGAAAGGGCCGCCCGCGTACCGCTTTCGAAATCGTCGGAGGAATAGGTGCCCATGAAGGGCATTTCGAGATGGGTGTGCGGATCGATGCCACCAGGCATGATGTAGCAGCCTGTGGCATCCAGCACCTCGTTGCCGGAGAGGTTCTGGCCGATCTCGACGATCTTGCCGCCGTCGATCTTCACATCCGCCTTATAGGTGAGGTCGGCCGTGACGATGGTGCCGTTCTTGATGACTGTAGCCATGATCGTTCCCTACTCTTTATCGTTGTTCGGCAGGCGAATAAAAGCTCGGCAGTTTGGAGCTGAACTCAAGTCGGTCCTGTAGTGCTGCTAGGATCGTTTCAAGAACCGAGCGTCGTTCTCGCGAGATTTCCTGATTCCAGAAGCGCAGGATCGAATAGTTATTTGCGTTGAGCCATTCGGTTCGACGTTGATCGCTGACGCTTTCGGCATGCTGGAAGCCGTCGATCTCAACAATCAGCCGCTCTTCGCGACAGAGGAAATCGACGATGAAGGGGCCGAGCGGAACTTGTCGCGCGAATTTGTAGCCGTTCAGGCGGCGCGCGCGTAAGTCGCTCCAGAGGCGGTATTCCTCTTCGGTTTCGTTGCGGCGAAGTTGACGGGCTTGTCCGGTCTTATTGCTACGATGTTTCCGGATATCTTGCTTGATAACTTTCGTTGCGTCCGGAGCCCCCTCATCCGCCCTTCGGGCACCTTCTCCCCGAGGGGAGAAGGGGGAGACCGCGACGTCTACCGATACCTTCTCCCCAGCGGGGAGAAGGTGGCCCGAAGGGTCGGATGAGGGGGCTCCGGGTGAGACATCAACCATCATACGACAATCTCCGCCGTCTCGACCACCGCATGGAAAAGCACGTCCGCCCCAGCCGTCGCCCACTCCTTGGAAATGTCTTCCGCCTCGTTGTGGCTGAGGCCGCCAACGCAAGGACACATGACCATGGTGGCAGGCGCAACCTTGGCGGCCCAGCAGGCGTCGTGGCCGGCGCCGGAGATGATGTTCATGTGGCTGTAGCCGAGGCGATCCGCGGCGGAACGAACTGACGTGACGAGTTTCTCGTCGAAGGTGACGGGCTCGAAATGGCCGATCGCCTCGACGGAACAGCCGACACCCAGAGCGTCGCAGATCTTCGGGGCTTCGGCCTCGATCTTTGCCCGCATGCGGTCGAGCTTGGCCTTGTCGGGCGAGCGGATATCGACGGTGAAGACCACCTTGCCGGGCAGCACATTGCGGGAGTTGGGCGAGAAGAAGACCTGGCCGACGCCGCCGACGGCGCCCGGCTGTTCGCCCATGGCCACGCCTTGCACCATTTCAAGGATGCGGGACATGGCAAGGCCGGCATTGACGCGCATCGCCATCGGCGTGGAGCCGGTATGGGCTTCCTTGCCGGTCAGCGTGAATTCCAGCCACCACAGGCCCTGACAGTGGGTGACGACGCCGATCTGCTTGTTTTCGGCTTCGAGGATCGGGCCCTGTTCGATGTGATATTCGAAATAGGCGTGCATCTTGCGGGCGCCGACCTCTTCGTCGCCGACCCAGCCGATGCGCTTCAACTCGTCGCCGAAGAGATTGCCTTCGGGGTCTTTGCGATTATAGGCGAAATCTAGGCTGTGTGCGCCGGCGAAAACGCCGGAGGCCAGCATGGCGGGCGCGAATCGGGCGCCTTCCTCATTGGTCCAGTTGGTGACGACGACTGGGTGCTTCGTCCTGATGCCGAGGTCGTTCATGGTCCTGACGGCTTCAAGCGCGCCGAGCACGCCGAGCACGCCATCATATTTGCCGCCGGTCGGCTGAGTGTCGAGATGCGAGCCGACGTAGACGGGCAGAGCATCGGGATCGGTGCCGGCGCGGGTCGCAAACATGGTGCCCATCTTGTCGACGCCGAGCGTCATGCCGGCGTCTTCGCACCATTTTTTGAAAAGGCTGCGGCCTTCAGCATCCGCATCCGTCAGTGTCTGGCGGTTATTGCCGCCGGCAATTCCCGGGCCGATCTTCGCCATGTCCATGAGACTGTCCCAGAGACGGTCCCCATTGACGCGCATGTTTTCGCCTGGCGCTGCCACCATACTGAAAGTCCTCACCTGTTTTGCGGCAGTCATGCGAAGTACATGGCCGCCTTGTTCCCGTGGTCAAATTCCGCTGCTGCTTCTTGTTCTGTCAGCGCCGGAAAATCGCCAGTTGCCTTTGTTTTTTATCTGGCGGATAATTTGACCGATTGGTAAACATTACAACTTCCGTCGCTGCGCTCAAGACGAAATCACGAAAAATAGACACAAAAATACAGGCAAAAATACCGGCAGTTGCCTTTTAAAGCGGCAGGGGAGGCCGCTCTTCCAATCTTGAGCGAAGGAGTTGAATTTCAAGGGGAAAGAGCGAATGGCAATACCGAGAGCGGCGAAGACACTGCGGCGGACGCGCATTCAGGAAGAAAAGGAAGAACAGATCCTGGAAGCGGCGCTCGATGTGTTTTCGGTCAGCGGCTTCCGTGGCTCGACCATCGACCAGATCGCCGAAGTCGCCGGCATGTCGAAGCCGAACCTGCTCTATTATTTCCGCACCAAGGAAGCCATGCATCGGGCGCTGATCGACCGGGTGCTGTTCAACTGGCTTGAGCCGCTGAGGGCCTTCGACGCGGAAGGCAATCCGGAATCGGAGATCCGCAGTTATATCCGCCGCAAGCTGGAAATGGCGCGGGATTTTCCCCGCGAGAGCCGGCTCTTTGCCAACGAGATGCTGCAGGGGGCACCGCACGTTCTCGATATGCTGAAAGGACCGCTGAAAGAGTTGGTCGACGAAAAGGCGGCCGTGATCCGCACCTGGATCAAAAGCGGCAAGATTGCCCGCTGCGACCCCTATCACCTCATCTTCTCGATCTGGTCGACGACGCAGCACTATGCCGATTTTGACGTGCAGGTTCGCGCCGTTCTGGGCGAGGAACGTTCCGGCGACGGGCGCTTCGAGGATGCGGCGCGCTTCCTGGAGCAGCTTTTCATCAATGGTCTGCGCCCGGATCATTCGGGCGCCTGATCGGACGCAAAACCGCTGCGTGCTTTACTTCAGGGCCTTGCCGGAATCGGTATTCGTGCGAGCAAGTCCGTCATCCCCTCTATCGTGTAGGGCTTCTGCAGGACCGGCGCATCCGAATGGCTGTGGGCCTGTGCTATTCCTTCGCCGTAACCAGTCGCAAAAACAAAGGGTACGTTGTTGGCAGCCAAACGGTCGGCAATGGCAAAACTGGTTTCGTCGCCGAGATTGACGTCGAGAAGCGCAAGATCGAAGGACTGGCCGGCAAGGTATTCCATCGCATCGGCAACACTAGGTGCGGTTGCGACTTCCGCACCCAGACGACGCAGTATGTCTTCGCCGTCCATGGCGATGATGAGGTTATTTTCGACAAGCAGCACATTCAGGCCGGCAAGCGGTTGGTTATTTGCGGCGGCCGTCCGGGTGCGTTCGGCAATTTCCAGCGGAGCAGGAATCGAACCTTCGCTTGCGGCGGGCACCGCATTGACATGCTTGCCGGGGATGCAGAAATCGGCCTCCAGCCCATGCTCGATATAGCGGACCTCGGCCTTGCCGCCGAGATCGTAGGGGATCGAGCGAAGGATGATCGTCGAGCCAAAGCCGTGACGCGTCGGTTCAACAACTGGCGGGCCGTCCTTTTCGCGCCAGCGGATATGGAGATTGCCTTCTTCATCCCGCTCCCAGCCGAGTTCGACAAAGCCCGATCCGGACAGGCTTCCATATTTGGCACTGTTCGTCACCAGTTCATGGAAGACCAGAGCCGTGGTCGAAAAGGCTTGCGGTTCCAGTAGCACATCGTCCCCGATCATCCGGATACGCTGGACATTTTTGCCAAGATAGGCGCCGGCTTCCGCCAGCAGCAGCTGCCGCAACGAAGCCGGCGCCCAGTGATCACGGGTGATCTGGTCGTGGGCTCTGGAGAGGGACTGAACGCGGCCTTCGAGCTGCCGGACGTAATCCGGCAGGCCGATCGCTGATGATTGCGATTGCCGGATCAACCCGCCGATAAGGCCGAGAATATTGCGGACGCGATGGTTCAGCTCGGCAATCAGCAGTTCCTGCCGCTCGTTGGCGAGCTGGCGTGCCATGCTTGCTTCGTCGGTCAGGCGCAACACGACTTCGATGAGCGTGACGCGGATGGTTTCCGCAACGCGCCGCTCTGCTTCGGTAAAGGGCAGCGAGCGGCCCCGCACCAGCTCGGACCAGGCTTCAAAACTCTTGCGCGGGGTCAGGCGCGGTCCGTTCGGGCCATATTCGATCGGCTTATGCGGATCGCCGGCCCAACGGACGGTGCGCACGATCTCCTGGCGAAACAGCACGACGTAGTCACGCGGTGAACGGGAGATCGGAATGGCGAGCATGCCCGCGACGGCATCATCGATTTCGAGATCGGGATAGGTTTCTGCAAGCCGATCCACCGCATAAACCCGGCCGGCTGCATTGCGATTGAGGTGTCGGACGAGGGCGGCAAAGCTCTTTTCATCCGGGCCGAGGCCGGCAATCGTCAGCCGCCCGTTGATCCAGACGCCGATACCGTCGGCTGGAATGACGTCTGCCAGGGCGTCGATCAGCCACGTCGGATCATCGAGCAGGCTGGCATTGTCGGCAACGGAAGTGAGGAGCCGGTCGGCGATGCGGCGTGCCTTGGTCTCGTAGTCGAGCGCCAGACGCCGTTCGCGGCTTTCGAGACGAGAGGCGAACATCTGGCCGAAGAGTTCGGCCGTCGAGCGGCTTTCGGCCGAGGGCAGTCGGGCGCCGTAGTGGTGGCATGCAAAGAGGCCCCAGAGCTTGCCATCGACGACGATGGAAATGGAGAGCGAGGCGCCGACACCCATATTCTTCAGATATTCGATGTGGATCGGCGAAACCGAACGCAGCACGGACATGGAGAGATCGAGCGGGCGGCCATGTTCGTCAAGTTCGGGCAGGATCGGCACCGGTGTCGCATTGATATCGGCGATGATGCGGAAGAGATTGCGCAGATAGAGTGCGCGGGCTTGAACGGGAATATCGGACGCGGGGTAATGCAGGCCGAGGAACGAGCCGATGCCCGGCCGGGCGGCTTCAGCCACGACCTCGCCAGAGCCGCTGTCGTCGAAGCGGTAGACCATGACCCGGTCGAAGCCGGTCAGGGCGCGGGCCTGGCGCGCGCCTTCGCGAAAAAAAGTCTCCAGGGTTTCGGTATGGTCGAGACGGGACATCATGCTGCGCATGGAGAGCGACGGAGCGTTGGATTTGCCCTCGTCAAAAGGCTCCCCCTCGATGATGATCTGGCCGTTGCTGACATGCACCGCGACGTCAAAGCGCGCCTCGCCGGCAATGAGCGCAATGCCGAAAATGCGCTCAACGATATCGGGGCCGCGGAGCGTGGCAAGCTTGTTGCGGAGCGCATGGAGCGCTTCAGGGGTAATGAACGACAAAATGGGCCGGCCGACGGCTTCGGTATGCGTTATGCCCAGAAATTCCGAGAGATTTGCCGACGCGCGGCTGACGATCCAGTCCAAGGAGACGGCCAGCAGGAAGCCGAAAGGCTGGACGGAGCCGAGGTGATGGATCGGTTCACGGTCGCAATTGGTGAGATCGACGGGGGCTGTGATCTGGTTCATCAAGCAGCTTCCAGTTCGAGCTGCGCAGCCCTCAGGAAGAGACAGAAGACATCGCGCGCAGCCGCAACTGCGCCTGCGATATCGTCAATGCCACTGGTATCGAGACGTTCCATGAAGGCTCGCATGGAGCCTTTCGGCCCTTGCGGATTGAGGTAGCGGCTCGGCAGATGAGCCGGTACTGCCTTTGCCAGCATGGCGCCACCGAGTTTGGAGCCTTCCAGCACGTAAACCGCCGCCCAGAGTGAGGCCTTATTGCGAAGCTCAGGCTGCGGAAGAGGCGACGTGGCGGGATCGCCGAGTTCGGCTATGTCGGCAAGAAGAAGTGACGTGCGCCGCCGTTCCGGCCAGTCCGGCAACAGCCGGGTAATACCGGACTGCTCCAGTGCGGCTTCGACCGAAGGAACAGCGCGGGCATGGGCACGCAAGAAAGCTCTATAATCGTTGATGTCGGAGAGGTTGAAGTTGCCGAAGAGGGCGTCCACCTCGGCATGGCAATCTGCTGTTTGTGCGCGAAGGGCACTACGAAGTGACATGCTGACCGTGTTCCAAGTAATGTCGCATAGGATGCTGCCCGGACGGGGCCGACGATACTAGCGATATACGGCAGCATCCGCTTATTTCCAGCGAAACATGTAGAAAAACATAGATTTCGGCGTGATTGGCAATCCAGTTTCTCTGGATCCGCCTATCATAGCGGATGCTACGCGGCCGCATATTGATTGCGGTCTGGAAAACATAGCTGGCAAAGGATGAAATTCCCTTCTCCCCGACGGAGAGAAGGGAGCAGAGATCAGGCGGCAGCGCTTGCTCCGCCTTCAAAGGCAAGACCTTCGTCTGCCCATCCGGTCAGGCCGCCAATCATCAGCTTTACGGCGAGACCGAGCCGGGAGAGACGCAGTGCGGCCTTATCTGCGCCGTTGCAATGCGGGCCGGCGCAATAGACCACGAACAGCGTATCATCAGGCCATTCGGACATGCGGTGCGCAGTCATCTTGCCGTGCGGCAGGTTGAGGGCACCCGGAACATGCGAGTGGGCGAAGAGGGCCGGCGAGCGCACATCAAGCAGCACGAAATCGACCTTACCGGAGGCGAAGGCGGCGTTCACATCCGAGCAGTCGGTCTCGAAGGCGAGCTTGCGGGCGAAATGTTCGGCGGCGGTTTCGGGGGAAGCTGTAGGGATTTCGGAAACGGGGCTTGGCATGATCTTTTCCTTTCTTGCTTTGCTGTTGCCGCAGATTATCGCCGATGCTACGGATTGGCGAAATTGGCCATCATGACTGACAACGTAAAGATCATGCCAAAATCGGATACACACCGGACGCAGGGGCCGCATGTCGTGGCACTCGCCTATGACGGGCTCTGCACCTTCGAATTCGGTATCGCCTATGAGGTCTTCGGCCTGTCGCGGCCGGAGATGGGCGAGGACTGGTATCGCTTTTCCGTCGCCGGCATAGAGCCGGGTCCGCTGCGGGCTGCCGGCGGTCTGACGGTCGCGGTCGACAAGGGGCTTGAACTGGTCGCCGAGGCGGATCTGATCATCGCGCCGGGATGGCGGGCGATCGATGCGCCGGTGCCGGAGCCTTTGATCGCTGCCTTGCGTGCCGCCCACGAACGGGGAGCGCGGGTGATGTCGCTCTGCTCCGGCGTCGCCGTCCTTGCCGCGGCTGGCCTGCTGGCCGGGCGGCGGGCGACGACCCATTGGCGTTATGTCGCCTCGATTGCCGCGCGCTACCCCGACATCGCGCTCGATGCCGATGTGCTTTACATGGACGAAGGCAGCATCCTGACGGCGGCGGGCAGTGCCGCCGGCATCGATCTCTGCCTGCATGTGGTACGCGGCGATTTCGGTCCGGATGCTGCCAACAGCGTGGCGCGACGTCTCGTGGTTCCGCCGCATCGCGAGGGCGGGCAGGCGCAGTTCATCGCAGCCCCTGTGCCGGAAGAACGAGAGGGCATTCGCCTTGGACCGCTGATCGAATGGATGCGCGAGAAGCTTTCCGAGGAGCAGCCGATCAGCCTGCTTGCCGGAAAGGCCGGCATGAGCATGCGTACCTTCCAGCGCCGCTTCGAGGCGACGACGGGCGACAGTGTCGGTGAGTGGCTGCTGAAGGAGCGGTTGCGGCATGCCCGCGACCTTCTGGAGAAGGAGCTTGCGGTATCGCTCGACGATATCGCCATCGCCAGCGGCTTCGGCACATTGGCGACGATGCGTCACCATTTCCGCAATAGGCTCGGGACCAGTCCGAGTGCCTACAGGAAGTCTTTTGGGCTTTGAGAGCCGACGATGAGATAAAGAAAAAGCCGCCGTGGATGGGCGGCTTTTTCATCAGGCTTTCGGAGCTCTTACTCCGCAGCCTGGCGCGCCATCGGGTTGTTCGGGTGGGTGGTCCAGTTGGCGTAGTTCGGGTCGACCACCTTGCCGGTGCGCTTGTCGAGGGCGCCGGCCGGAAGCTGCTCCATGGTGATGCAGTTTTCGACAGGGCAGACGCTGACGCAGAGATTGCAGCCGACGCATTCCTCGTCCATCACTTCGAAATGGCGGACGCCGTCGACGAAGTTGGTGATTGCCTGGTGCGAGGTGTCCTCGCAGGCGATGTAGCAGCGGCCGCATTTGATGCAGGCGTCCTGATCGATCTTCGCCTTGGCGATGTAGTTGAGGTTGAGGTACTGCCAATCGGTGACGTTCTGCACGGCGCGGCCGGTGATGTCGTCGAGGGTCTTGTGGCCCTTTTCGTCCATCCAGTCCGAGAGGCCCGTGATCATTTCCTGTACGATCTTGAAGCCGTAGGTCATGGCGGCGGTGCAGACCTGGACGTTGCCGGCGCCGAGCACCAGGAATTCCGCCGCATCGCGCCAGGTGGTGATGCCGCCGATGCCTGAGATCGGCAAGCCCTGAGTTTCCGGATCGCGGGCGATTTCGGCGACCATGTTGAGCGCGATCGGTTTCACTGCCGGGCCGCAATAGCCGCCGTGGCTGCCTTTACCGCCGACGGTCGGGTTGGGCGCGAAGTTGTCGAGATCGACCGAGACGATCGAGTTGATCGTATTGATCAGCGAGACGGCATCCGTGCCGCCGGCCTTGGCGGCGCGGGCAGGGCGGCGGATATCGGTGATATTGGGTGTCAGCTTGGTTATGACGGGCATGCGGGTGTACTGCTTGCACCAGCGCACGACCATTTCGATATATTCCGGTACCTGGCCGACAGCCGAGCCCATGCCGCGCTCGGACATGCCGTGCGGACAGCCGAAGTTCAGTTCGATGCCGTCTGCCTCGGTCTCTTCCACCAGCGGCAGGATGGCCTTCCATGCCTGCTCCTCGCAGGGGACCATGATCGAGGCGATGAGCGCCCGGTCCGGCCAGTTCATCTTGACCTGCTTCATTTCGCGCAGGTTGGTCTGCAGGTCGCGGTCGGTGATGAGCTCGATATTGTTCAGGCCGAGCAGGCGGCGGTCAGCACCCCAGATCGCGCCGTAACGCGGGCCGTTGACGTTGACGACCGGCGGACCTTCCTCGCCGAGCGTTTTCCAGACCACGCCGCCCCAGCCCGCCTTGAAGGCGCGCTCGACATTGTAGGCCTTGTCGGTCGGCGGTGCGGATGCCAGCCAGAAGGGGTTCGGGGATTTGATGCCGACGAAATCATTGCGGAGATCAGCCATTGTTCATTCTCCCCTTCAGGCGACCGCGACAGCCGGAGCGGCTGCGGCAGACAGGGTGCGGTGAATGGATTCGGCCGCATCGCGGCCGTGGGCGACGGCAGACACCGTAAGGTCGTCACCGCCGAAGACACAGTCGCCGCCAGCCCAGACGCCATCAATCGATGTGCGGCCTTCAGCATCGACGGAGATACGGCCGGTTTCCATGCGCAGTGCGCCGAGCCCCGAGGTTTCGAAGGTCTGGCCGATCGCCTTGAAGATCTGGTCGGTGGCGATCACGCCGGTCTCGCCGGTGCCGGAAAGGCGGCCATCGACGAGCGCGGTATATTCCACCTCGATGGCTGCGACCTTGCCATCCTGAGAAAGGATGGATTTCGGGGCTAGCCAATGGCGGATGATGACGCCCTTGGAGGTGGCGAGATCCTGCTCGAATTCCGAGGCGTTCATGTGTTCCTTGCCGCGGCGGTAGCAGATGGTCACTTCTTCGGCGCCGAGAAGCTTTGCCTGCACGGCGGCATCGATTGCCGTCATGCCGCCGCCGAGAACGACGACGCGGCGGCCGATGGCGATGTCGCCCTTGTCGCCGGCTTGGCGCAGGGCGGCGATGAAATCGACGGCGTCGTCGACACCGGGCAGGTTTTCATTATCGACGCGGAGCGCATTGACGCCGGCGAGGCCGAGGCCGAGGAAGACGGCGTCATACTGGCCCTGGAGATCGGAAAGCGAGAAATCACGGCCGAGCTGCTGGTCGTGCTTCACTTCGATACCGCCGATGGAGAGGACGTAATCGACCTCCTTTTGGGCGAAGTCGTCGACCGTCTTGTAGGTAGCGATGCCATATTCGTTGAGGCCGCCTGATTTCGGTCTGGCGTCGTAGATCACGACCTCATTGCCCTTGACGGCGAGGCGATGGGCTGCCGCGAGGCCGGCGGGACCGGCGCCGACGACGGCGATCTTCTTGCCGGTCGACTCAGCACGCCGGTAGAACTGCTTGTCGGCGGCCATTGCCGCATCCGTCGCGTAGCGTTGGAGGCGGCCGATCTCGACGGGGCGCTCTTCTGCGGTGTTGCGCACACACGCCTGCTCGCAGAGCTCTTCGGTGGGACAGACGCGGGCGCACATGCCGCCAAGGATATTCTGGTCGAAGATCGTCTTAGCCGAGCCGATCGGATTACCGGTCGAAATCTGGCGGATGAAGAGCGGAATATCGATGGAGGTGGGACAGGCCGTCATGCACGGCGCGTCATAGCAGAAATAACAGCGGTCGGCGGCGACCAGCGCTTCGTGGTTGTCGAGGCGCGGATGAAGATCGGAAAAATTAGCCTCGTACTCGGCGGACGAAAGCCGGCCGGCACGAATCCCAGTTTCCAGGCGTTCCATTGAAGTTCCCTCTTTATTGGTAACGACTAGTGAGGGAATCGTAACTCAGGTTCAAAAATTTATCAAACGGTAAAATTTTGGCAATTTCTTTCGTATGCGCCATGTAAGTAATTGATTTTGTTTGTCATGATAATTCTTTAGGCAGGCCCTGCCTTCCGATTGGGGTGGATCTGAGTGGCAACCCAGTTCGGGTGTCCGAGAAAAAATTGACAAAAGGCCAAATTTTTTTCGAACCGGGGGAACAAAAGTTAACGCGCGTAGTTAATGCGATATCCGGATGATGACCGCATCGACCCAACATGCGCGCCCCCAACCCATCATTCGGACGAACTCACGGTCCCCTCCCGGTGAGTGGAGACAGCCGGTGCGCCGCCCTCGCACCGGCTGTTTTTCCGTCTAGGCCCCAACAATTTCAGCAAGCAGGCAATTACGGCAAAAACGTGCAGCGGTAAAACGTCTCAAGTGCGTTTAAGGATTTCGAATTCCGTTTCCGGAACGGTCAGGTGATATTCAATGCGGCCGGGTACGAGCGTCAGTTCGGCCTTGCCGTTGACGGAGGAGGGCACGACACGCTCCAGCACCGTGCGGCCGAAGCTGTTTTCGCTGAATTCGTGCACATCGGCGCTGTTTGGAAGCACTTCCACCCAGGCGAGTTCGATTGCCCGGCGGCCGGCGATATCAGCCTCCCGGCAGTTCAGCGTGACCGACGTCGCCCCGCTGGCGATTGCGCCATAGGAGGCGGAATTGACGATCAGTTCATGTAGCGCCAGGCCGACATGCACGGCGGCGTTCGGCGTCAGATGGGCGTTGATGCCAAAGATCGGCATGGAGCCTGATGTTTCCGGCCAGTAGGGGGCGAACTGCTTTCCGGCGAGCTCGAACAGGAAGGCGCCGCGCCAGCTGGAATCGGTGATCAGATCCTGCGAGTTGGAGAGCGACTGAAGACGGCCGCGGAACTTCATCAGGAAAGCATCGAGAGAAATGGTGTTGCGTGCGGTCTGCGTGGCGATACCCTGGATGATGGCAAGCAGGTTCTTGGAGCGGTGGGAAAGCTCGCGCAGCAGCGATTTCAGCACCTTTTCGCGATGCCGGCTTTCGGTAATCTCCGAGATGACGGAGAGCAGGCCGTAATTGCCGTGCGCGCCGGTGCGTTGAACGTTCAGTTCGAATGTCCTGACTTCGCCGTCGATTGCAACATCGACCTCGGCATTGCTGGAGGCGCCGGTCTCAAGCACCATCTGCTTCATCGCGGCAAGGGATTTGCCGTGTGCCTCGCCAAACAGCGAACCGTCATCACCGCCGGCGACAAAACGCTTCCGGAAATAGGGGAGAAGATTTTCGGCATAGACTATGGCAAGGCCCGCATCCTGATACAGGATCGAGATAGCGGCGCTGGCGAGCGCGCGCTCCATAATGGCCGCCTTGCCTTCGGTGGTGAAAGGCGTTCCGGACAATGGTCCAGTCGTATTCACTCGGCCGCCTTTCCTCAGTCCCTTCGAACATACGGAGGGATGTTACCCCTCCCGACAAAACTGCCGGTCATTCTAAAATCAAGCGCTGCAAAAACCGTTAAAATCGCCAATACGCTCCGGCAGAGCCGGAACGCATCGCTACCGGAATGGTTCCGGCGCGGCTGAAATTCATGTTTCAGGCCGCCACACGGGTCGTTTCATTGAAGAAAAGCGCCTGACTGATCAGAGCCTTGACCATGTCGGGGTTGAAGGGCTTGGTCACGAGGAAAGTGGGCTCCGGCCGCTCCCCCGTCAGCAATCTCTCGGGGAAGGCGGTGATGAAGATGACGGGCACACTCGATGTCTTCAGGATATCGTTGACGGCATCGATGCCCGAGCTGCCGTCGGCAAGCTGGATGTCGGCCAGCACCATGCTTGGCTTGGTCTTGTTATAGAGTGCCACGGCTTCGGTATGGGTGCGGGCGATGCCGGTGACGCGGTGGCCGAGGCTTTCGACCATCTGCTCGATATCCATGGCGATCAGCGGTTCGTCCTCGATGATCATGATATCGGTGGCCACCTGGCGCGAGATCTCGTGCGAAGCCTTGTCGAGGAGCTCCATGGTTTCGTCATCGCTGATTTCGAGAATGTCGGCGATCTCGGAGACCCGGAAATTCTCGACGGAGGCGAGCAGGAAAGCCTGCCGGGCGAGGGGCGAAACCTTCGAGAGGTTCAGCGTCGCGCGCTGCTCCCAGGCATAGGGAGAGGATGGTTCGGGAATCTCGACCGCAGTGGAACCAAACAGTTGCGTGAACAGTTTGTAGAGTGCGACGCGGTCATTCGCGGTATCCGGGAAGATGGTGAGATCGGCGATGATCGCTTCCAGGACGGCGGCGACGTAAGCGTCGCCAGAAGTCTGGGTGCCGGTAAGCGCGCGGGAATAGCGACGCAGATAAGGAAGGTGCGGCGCAATTCGAGTGGAAAGTGTCATTAAAAACTCCCGTCTACAGGCCATGAATAGCTGTAATGACGTAAAAACGCGGTCTTGATAAAAAAGTTCCTGATGTGAGGAACTTTTTTTGCATCGCCGCATTATCCTAGCCGACAAATGAAGGGCGTTACGTTTTGACCCATGTGAGCGGAATGGATCTATTGCATCAAGGGTTTGAAAGAACCGGCTTGATCGATTGGATATACATTCCATTTAGCTTTCACAGCAGACTTTGCCTTTTATCCCGAGACAACAGGCAAGAAGTGATCAGTTGATGACGACAGCAAAGACAGAAGCACCGGACGAGCGCCAGCTGGAACTGCGGGCGAGCGACATACTGGATCCGAACAATCAGATCGGCGTCAGGCTGCGGTCGCTCTATGCCGCCGCGCAGGAGGAAGCTATTCCCGACCGCTTTCTCGACCTGCTGGAAAAGCTCGACCAGGCCGAATTGATGGCTTCCGCCAAGATGGCCGAATAGGAATACCCGCATGGAAAAAGCGCAACCGAGCTTCAAGCGCGAACTCCTGGCGGCCCTGCCAAGCCTTCGCGCTTTCGCCATATCCCTGATCGGCCGGCACGATCGCGCCGACGACCTGGTTCAAGACACCATCATGAAGGCCTGGGCCAAGCAGGACCATTTTGAGATGGGCACCAACATGAAGGCCTGGCTCTTCACGATCCTGCGCAACGAGCTTTACAGCCAGATGCGCAAGAGCGGCCGTGAGGTGCAGGACAGCGACGGTTTGTTTACCGAATCCATGGCGACGCACCCGTCCCAATACGGTGCACTCGATCTGCAGGACTTCAAGAAGGCGCTGGACCAGCTGCCGCCTGACCAGCGCGAAGCGATCATCCTCGTCGGTGCATCAGGCTTCTCTTACGAGGAAGCGGCGGAAATCTGCGGCTGCGCCGTCGGTACCATCAAGAGCCGTGTGAACCGCGCGCGCCAGCGTCTGCAGGATCTCCTGCAAATATCAGGCGAGGCGGATTTCGGCCCGGATGCCACGTCGGCGCCGCTGACGTCGAAGGCCTTTGCCTTCTGATCAACGTGTTTCCGTGGGAGGAAGGAAGGCCGGTTGCCCTACGGGGCGCCGGCTTTTTATTTGGCGTCCGGGTGCATCTGCCTGAGCTCGTCGCCGAAAACCGGGCCACCGCAGCGTCGGTGCGATCACTCGCTCGAATCCAGTATCCCGCGCCCAAGGATTTGGGCGCGGGATATATTTGCGACAAAAGCACTGTCGGGAAAGTGAAGAGGTGCTGCGGAACGTCAGTCGTCCCGCTTCGAACCCACGAGATTGGCGGCGACAAGAGCGGCCACTATGCCCGCAGTCAATAGCGGTTGGGACCGGACCAGGCCGATGCCGACGGTTGCCAGGGATTCAAGTGCGGCGCGACGTTCGCGGGCGCGGCGGGCTTCCTGGCGATTCATGATAGCCATGATAACGAAGACGATGATCGCGATCAGCAATGCGCAGGCCGCCAGGAAAAGCGAGGCGCCGATCGGCCCATAGATGCCTGCCAGCCAGATCGCCCCAGCGGTCACGCCAAGCGCATAGGCGGTCAGCAGAAAAAGCAACGCAACGGCGATGAAGATGCCGTTGCGCTTGGTGCGTTCCACTGTGCGGTGAACGCTGGTGCCTACGAGCAGGCTCAGGATCGGGTAGAGCATCGAGCCTCCTAGCGGCGGGCGAGCATGGCGATAAGTAGGCCGAAGGCGGCAGCGGCACCGACTGTTGCCAGCGGGTGACGGCGGACCGTATTGCGTACTTCGCTTGCGCCGCGCAGGTAACTCTGCTGCAGTTCGTTCAGCAGATCCTCGCTGCGGCCGAGGATGTCCTCGTAGCTTGCGGATGCATGCGAGCGCAGTTTCTCGCCCTGACGGCGCGAGGTCTTGCCGAGAACCTGCGTCAATTCGGCGAGCTCTTCGCGCAGGGCTTCGATCTGATCTTCGACACTGGCTTCGAGATTGTGGAGAGCGCCGTTGCGGCGGCTGCGGCTGGATTGGAATAACGAATAGGCCATGACTGTCTCCATAGCTGGGCGCGGACAAGCACCGCCCGGTTTCACACAGGGTCAGCGCCATCAATGGCACGGAGGAGAGCGCCCGGCTTTGACCCAAATCATTGCGGACAACGCATTTGGGGTGGAAAGGTTCCTCAGTTGGCGGGAAGCGCGCTGTGCGCAAGCACGAAGGGCGTGCCGTCGACTGGCACCTGATTGACGCGCAACGGGCAGCCGAAGACGGATTGCATGGTTTCGTCCGTCAGTACCTCACGCACATTGCCAGCGGCTGCCAGCCGGCCGGATTTCATCAATACGATCCTGTCGGCGAAGAGGGCCGTCAGGTTGAGATCGTGCATGACAGCGATCACCCCGCCGCCGCGCTCGCAGAAATTTCGCGCCAGCGTCATGATCGTCAGCTGGTGGCTGATGTCGAGACTGGAGACCGGCTCGTCGAGCAGCAGCCAGCAGGGTTTGCCGTCAACGACCGGCTCGGCGATCTGGCAGAGCACGCGGGCAAGCTGAACGCGCTGCTGCTCGCCGCCCGAGAGCTCCTGGTAGAAGCGCCCTTCGAAGCCGGTGAGATCGACGGCGGCTAGCGCCTTTGCGGCCGTCTCATCGGCCTGATCGGCGTGAAGGTTGAGGCCGGAGGTCAGACCCATGCGGACGATTTCACGCACGGTGAAGGGAAAGGAGATGCTGCTTGCCTGTGGCAGGACCCCGCGAATGGAGGCAAGCTGCCACGGCTTCAGTGCGCGCACCTCTTCGCCGTTGAGGCGCACGGAACCTTCATAGGCAAGCTCGCCGGAAACGGCTTTCATCGTCGTCGTCTTGCCGGAGCCGTTCGGGCCGGCAATGGCGGTCAATTCGCCCGCCTTCGCAGTGAAGGCGACGTCGCGCACGATGATCTTGCCGGAGAGGCGCACGCTGACGCCGGAAACTTCGATCATTGTAGGAAACTCAAAGGGCGAGGCGCGAGCGCTGCCGCAGCAGGATCCAGAGGAAGAAGGGGCCGCCGACCGCTGCCGTGATGATGCCGATCGGCAGTTCGGCCGGGGCGACGATGGTGCGGGCGAGCACGTCGGCAAAGATCAGCAGCGAGCCGCCAAGCAGGGCCGAGGCCGGCAGGAGGAAGCGATGGTCGGGGCCGATCACCATACGCAAGATATGCGGCACGACGATGCCGACGAAGCCGATGCCGCCGCTGACGGCAACCGAAGCGCCGGTTGCAGCCGCAACGGTGACGATGGCGATATTCTTCAGCCGCTGGACCGGCACGCCCATGTGGAAAGCCGCGGCCTCGCCGAGTGTGATTGCGTTCAGGCCGCGTGCCATGAAGGGCAGGGCAATGAAGGACAGAAGGATGATAGGGCCGGCTGCTGATATCTTGACCCAGGTTGCGCCGGCAAGCGAGCCCATGCCCCAGAAGGTGAGGTCACGCAGCTGCTGGTCGTTCGCCATGTAGATCAGCACGCCTGTCAGCGCCCCAGCCAAGGCTCCGAGCGCGATGCCGGCAAGCAGCATGGTGGCGACCGAAGTCTGGCCATTGCTGGTGGCGACCCGGTAGAGCAGCAGCGTGGTGGCGAGACCGCCGCCGAAGGCGGCAAGCGGCAGGGCATAGATGCCGAGCGCCAGATAAAATGGAGCGGCGATGGTGCCGCCGAGCACGATCATCACGACGGCGCCAAGGCCTGCGCCCGAGGAGACGCCGACAAGGCCGGGGTCGGCCAGCGGGTTGCGGAACAGGCCCTGCATGACGGCGCCGGAGACGGCGAGCGATCCGCCGATCAGGAAGCCAAGGATGGCGCGGGGCAGGCGGATATCGAAGATGATGATCCGATCACGGGCGCTGAGCGCCGTTTCGGAGCCCGCCATGTTTCTGATGACATCGAGGATGGAGGCGTCCGACGCCCCCGTCGTGATGGAGAAGAGCAGGGCGAAGACGGAAGCCACGACAAGGAAGGCGATGCCCAGCAGAGCGAGCTCGGTTCTGTCGCCCGCCTGCCGGGGTCTGCGGAATGCCGCCGAGAAGGATCGCCTGTTTTCCATCATGGCTTCCGAAACGGCCATCGTCAGCCCCCGTAGATCGCCGCGTTGAGTTCGCGAACAGCACTTGCCGTGCGCGGACCGAAGCCCAGGAGATGCAGGCCATCCATGCGGATGATCGCCTTCTTCTCGCCGGCCGGCGTCAGCGCGATCGAGGGCTGTGCCAGCAGATCCTCGTTTTTGGTGCCGGCACCATCGCCGCGGTTCATCATCAGGATCACGTCCGGCTTGGCGCTGATGATCGCCTCGTCGGTGAGCGGCTTGTAGCCCGGGAATTCGCCGACCGCATTGATGGCGCCGGCAAGCTTGATGACGCCGTCTGCGGCGGTGCCGGTGCCCGACGCCATGATACGGCCGTTCTGGGCGCTGAGGATGAAGAGAACGCGCTTGCGCTCGGCCTCGGGGCGCTTTTCAGCATCGGCGACGGCGGCATCGATGTCGGCGCCGACCTTTTCCTTAAGCGCCTTCGCCTTGTCCGGCACGTTCAGCAGCGTACCGACGCGATCAATCTTGGCGATGATACCGTCGCGCGTATAGGCATTCGGAACGGTTTCGAAGGGCACGCTGGCATTCTTCAGGACGTTCAGCGCTTCCTGCGGTCCGGAGCCCTCGACGGCGATGATCGCCGTCGGGTTCATGGCAAGAATGCCTTCCGGCGAAAGGGCGCGCATGTAGCCGACATCAGGCAGCTTCAGGGCGGCTTCGGGAAACATGCTCGTGGTATCGCGGGCGATCAGCCTGTTTTCTTCTCCAAGCGCGTAGATGATCTCGGTGACGTCGCCGCCGACCGAAACCAGCCGCGAGGTGTCGAGCTTCTTTTCCTCAGCGTGCGCGGCGCGGACGAAAGCATAGTTCTCGCCGGCTGGTGCTGCCGGGATCAGTGGCAGGGCCATGACGGCCGCCGTCAGGGCCAGCTCCCAGAGGCGGATCCGGCGCAGGTTTCTAAGCATCTTCATCGTTGCGATCCTTATGCGGCGACGCTTGTGGCCCGCGGCAGGTTTTCCATGATGTCACGCCATCCGGCATTCTCGTCGGAGCCGTCCTTCCGCTTGCCGAAGAACTGGATGATCATGTTGCCGTTGGCGTCATAGGCTTCGAGCGAGGTGACGTGGCCGTCCTTGGTCGGCTTGCGCACGGCCCAGGTCTCGGCAATGTGGTCCTGGCGCAGGTGTAGGTGGAAGGTTTCGTCGAGGATGTTGATCCACGGACCCATCGGCTGGACGTTGAAGATCGGGCCGGAATGGATCTGCACGATGCCGTTATTGGCGACGAAGCACATGATCGGCAGGCCTGATTTGACGGAGGCATGCATCATCTCTGCCGTCGCCGTATTTTCGAGCTTCCAGGCATAGTCGTCGCCAACCGTGCGCACGGCGGCCTGGCGGCCGATCTTCAGGCGCTTCAGCATGCCGAAGAATTCATGCGTGTCGGTCATCTTGCTCCAGTTGTCGCGCAGCTCTTCGCGGCTGACATCGCCGTCTTCGCCAACATCCGGGGAAGCCTCCGCTTCGACGAGTTCCTGGCCCTGGTCATCGAGCTTCAGCTCGGCGACGATGCGATGGTAGGCCTCGACATTGGATGCCGGGCGCAGGTGGATCTTGTGGACGGCGTTGCCCGTCTTGTCGAAATACTGGAGGCTGAGGCGCTCGGTGTCGCCGTCCTTCTTGGTGACGGCAAAGGCGTGGACCCAGCGGCTTGGAAAGACGCGCAGATCGATGTTTTCGCCGAGTACGATGGCGTTGTGCTCGCCGACCTTGATGTTTTCGTAGACACCGATCTTCTCGTGTACGGCGCTTTCGTTGCGCGACAGGGCCATGACTTCACCGAGATCGGCGACACGTTCGAGCAGCTTGACGGCGCTGGCATCGATTCTGATAGCACTGACGCCGACTTCGGCGGCGACGAGGGCCGCCTCGGAGATCTTGAGCTGCGCGGCGATATCGCGCTCGCGCATCTTCGGATTTTCAGCGCGGAATGCGCGGATTTCGGATGGTGCCGGTCTGGTCTGCTCGGTCATGTTCTACCCTGCTATTGAGCTTATTTGTTGAGAATGAGTTTGCCCTGACGGGTGATCTTCAGGCGGTAGATCACGCCGTCGTGCCGAATCATGATCTCGTTTGAGCCGGCAAAAAGATCGCCGCTTTCGAGAACGCGGATCTCGGCCACCGCAGGTCCGTTCCGCGGCGGTGCGAGCTTAAAGGTATCTGGCTTTTCAACCATCATTTCGGTTGGCTTATTCCGTGATTGCGGGGGTGAAGGCCCCGGTTCCGGTTACAATTAACTTGACTCTCATACTCATAGTTTTTTAAAGACGCAATAATTGAAGACAAAAGCAGTCGAGTTTTTGATCCTGCTGTTTTGAAGCCGCTGGACGGCGGTCAATTTGCTTATGGAGAGGCGATGATGACGGGTCGGTTTGCTGCGTTTGGGGCTAGTGTGCTGTTTTCGGTGTCGGGCGTGGCACAGGCCTATGCGCAGGATGCGGCCGCCGCCAAGCTCGATGTCGAGCTCAATGCGCTGGCACCTTCGCAGAAGGGCTGCATGATGACCTTCGTTGCCGAGAACAATCTGCAGACACCGATCAACAAGATCTCCTTCGAACTCGCCTTCTTCAACGACAGGAATGCCGTCGACCGTATCACCGTGCTCGATTTCCGCGATCTGCCGCAGGGCAAGAAGCGCGTGCGCCAGTTCGATATGCCGAACGTCAAGTGCGAGACGGTCACGCGCATCCTCATCAACGACACACCGGTCTGCGACGGCCCGGCAGCCGGCGAATGCATGAAGGGTCTCGTGACCCGTTCGCAGATAACAGTTCCTTTCGAAGGTTAAGACGAAAGCCGGGATGAAGCCCGGCGCGCATGTTCCAGGCTGTCCGAGGCGTCAAATGGCAATTTCAGCGAAGTCCAGATCGAGACAGGTGCTCATCGAGGAGGCGAGCGCTGACGAGAGCCTGAACGACAACACTCCTGGCATGCATCCTGGCCACGAGCTTTCCGATCTGCGCAATGCGCAGCGCCAGCCGGCCGGCGAACAGGTCATCCATTATGCGCGTTTCGCGCAGATCTCGTCTTTCCCGGATCATCCGGAAACCACAGCGGCATCTTCCGTCACACCGCCGCCGATGGATGCGACGGTAGAGAAGCAGGAAGACGAGAAGGCACCGGTACGGCGCCGGCTGACGGTCACCTGCATCTGCTCGCTGATCTTTCACGCGGCACTGGCGGTCGCGCTGATCGTTGCCTTTCCCAAGGCGCCCGAGGAGGCGATTGAAGAAGCCGGCCAGGCGATGAGCGTCGTCATGTATGGCGATTCCGACGTCGACCAGACGGCGGCCGGCGAAACGGAAACGACTGTGCAGCAGGAAATCATTCCGGAAGAGGTGCAGCCCGACACGATCCAGCCGACGGAGACGGCGGAGGTTCAGCCGGAAGCCGTGCAGCCGACCGAGGTCGTGCCTGTCGAGACGCAGGATCCCATCCAGCAGGCGCCGACGCCGGAAGTGACGCGTGTTTCGCCTGAGACGGCTGCGGCTGTCGAGCCCGAGATTCTGGTGTCCGAAGTGCCGGCGGAAGAGTCTGTCGCGCAACCGATGTCGACGGTCGTTCCCGAACAGCAGCAGGTGCCGGTCGATACGGTCCCGCCTGAGGTGCTGCCCACCGAAGTACAGCAGACTGCGGTCCAGCCGACCGAAGTGCAGCCTGCAGAGACTCGGCCGGAAGTCGCGGAGACGCCGCAAGAGGTCAAGCCCGTCGAAACCGCCGAAGTACAGCCGGAGCCGGAGCAGCCCGAGGAGGTTGTCACGCCGACGCCGAAGCCCAAAGCGGAAACGCAGGAAAAGCCTAAGCCGGTCGAGAAGAAGCGTCCGCCGCAGAAGGCGGCAGGCAGGGAAGGCGAGCAGCAGCAGAATTCTCAGCGCGGTGTTGCTGAAGGCGATCCGTCAGCCCAGTCCGACCGTAATTCGCAAGCTGCCAGCAACAATAACGGGGTCGGCACAGCCGCTCGCGCCAATTACGGGGGAAAGGTTCGCGCCCGCATCCGGCGTGCGCTTCGCGAGCCTCGCGGCGTCGATGGGACGGCGGGAGTGACGTTGACCATCGGCGGTAGCGGTAATCTTGTCTCTGCCGTCATTTATAGAAGTTCGGGCGTTCCGGAGATCGATCAGGCGGCTACCGAGGCTGTGCGGCGCGCATCGCCTTTCAGCCCGCCGCCGGGAGGGCAGTCCGTGAGTTTCAAGCAGGAAATTCAGGTCGGCAGGAATTAAATATGATAAAAATAATCAACTTTATACTTTACTCTAAAAATCAAGTTTAATAAGGTCCGTTCGCACACGCAGGAATCGTGTGACGATCAACGAGCGAACGGGTGGTAAATGGCTCGAAAGGCGAAGAAGGGGGCGAACCGGGAGATCCGTGTTCAGGCCGATCAGGAGACGAAAGAGATCTCCTCGGGCCGCTCCAAGCTGGATGGCCGCAGTTTCCTCTATGTTGGCGGTCGTGATTGCCAGGTGGCGCATCTTCGCCAGATCGCCAGCAATTTCGGCGCCGAGCTCATCCACCATGATGGCGGTCTTCGCGAAGCCGTTTCCCGCATCGATACGTTGCTTCCCTCGGTCGACTGCGTCTTCTGCCCCATCGACTGTATCAGCCACGATGCCTGCCTGCGTGTGAAGACCGGCTGCAAGAAGTTCAGCAAGGCCTTCATCCCGCTACGCAATGGCAGCAAGTCCAGCCTGGAACGTGCGCTGCAGACGATGAACGAACGAGACAATTCCCGATGAATGATGGGCGCCCTGACGGGTTTACAATGATCGGCCTGCATAAGCTCGCCGCTCACGGTGGCGACGGCCTGGTGCCGGAGCTTTACGAGGTTTTCCTGGAAAATGCTGCGCGCCAGCGCAGCTATCCCAATGTGGTACTGTTTCCCGCCTGGGAGGCGCGCATGCCCGGCGAAGCTGCTACAAAACCCATTGGCGCGGACGCTGGTGATGGCAATAATATCGTCGCCTTTCCGCGTTATGCGGAGCGGGCGGACAAGAAAAAGGCGTGAGGAGTTTTCCATGTATATCGCGATGAACCGCTTCAAGGTGGCCGCCGGCGCCGAGGGTGATTTCGAGGCTGTCTGGCGTAATCGCGATTCCAGCCTTTCCGAAGTTCCTGGCTTCGTCGAGTTTCGGCTGCTGCGCGGCAAGGCCAATGCGGAGGAGGGCTATACGCTGTTTTCTTCCCACACGCTCTGGCGCAGCGAAGAGGATTTTCTGAACTGGACGAAGTCGGAGAATTTCCGCGCTGCACATCGCAATGCAGGCGACAACAAGGGCCTGTATGAGGGCCCGCCGGTATTCGAAGGCTTCAACGTCGTTGACGGCATATGAGCGGCGATCCCGATCGTATTGAAGTCCTGCCGGTCCTGCCGTCGCTCGATATCGCAGAGACGCTCGCCTTCTATCGCGATCAGCTCGGCTTTGCCAAAATCGTGCACCAGACGCCGGATTATCTGATCCTCAGGCGCGGCGAGATGGAGCTGCATTTCTGGCTGACGGATGATCGAAGCCTGCCGGAAAAGACATCCGTCTACCTGCGCGGCGGCGGCATTGCCGCCCTTCATGCGGAATACCGTACGAAGGGCGTTTCACGCCTGTCGGATATGGAGGTGCGGCCGTGGAACATGGAGGAATTCTATATCCATGATCCGCACGGCAATCTCCTGCGCTTTGGCCGCATACCGCAGCCGTAGAGTTTAACTCTTGACGCGGAAGAAGGCGCTCGCCGAAACTGCCAGCCAGCCCAGCATCATGGCCCAGCCGCCCGTCGGCGCGGCATAGGGAAAGAGGCTGGAGCCGGTAAAGCGCAGGGTGACGAGATCGCCCGCAAAGAGCAACGTCCCCACAATCATCAGCAAACCGGCCAGCCAGGCGCTTTTGATTTTGCCGGCACCCAGCGCCAGTGCCAGCAGGGCAGGGGCGTGAGCAAGGCACATGGCAGAGGCCGAGGTGGCCAGATGCGCGTCACCACCGCCATGGGCGGCGAGGGCGGCCAGCGCCACGCCTGCGAGGCCGAACAGGCCGGCAAAGAGATAGAGCACCGGTTCCAGACGCGCGTTCAGGCTCATGACTATTCCTTGTTCTGCATGTGATGGGCGAGGCGCTCGACCGGCGCCCAGATGAGGTCGCGCAGCGCCTGGCTGGCGATGGTTTCATCCATGGCGCGGCGGAAGCAGAGCAGCCATTCGTCGCGTTCGACGGGGCCGATCTCGGCAACGAAATGACGGCTGCGCAGACGGGGATGGCCACGCTTGTCGGTATAGAGCGGCGGACCGCCGAGATAACCGGTCATGTATTCGTAGAATTTCTCTTCACTGCCTTCGAGGCTTGGTGGATGCACGGCGCGTACGTTTTTCGCCTCCGGCAACGTATCCATCAGTTCGTAGAAACGATGCGTCAAAGCCCGAACGACCGGATCGCCGCCGATCGCCTCATACAAAGTCGTCACCTGTGAAGTTGCCTGCTCCGGCACGAAACCATCCCTTTAATACCCACTCCAGAGCGCCGGCGTTCCCTCCGCCACTCTGGATTTTTGTTCCAGCATCGGATTGTCCGAAAACCGTTTCACACCTTTCGGTCCGATGCTTTAGATGCACCCGATCAAAAAGGATCGCAACTGTCATCAAAACAGCGCGTCATTTCGCGCATAATCCCTGTGAGGCAGGGTTCTCAGCCGATTCTTCTTGACAAAACCGTCCGGACGGTATCTTTGTAAATCCATGTCGAACGCTCATCATCGCAAGAAACAACCCGTGCTCGTGCGCCAGCAGTTGCTGGAGGTCGCCGCACGTCTTGCTGGTGAGAGTGGCATGAGCGCTGTCACGCTCGATGCGGTCTCGGCTGCATCAGGCGTCAGCAAGGGCGGACTGCTGCATCACTTCCCCACGAAGAATGCGCTCCTGGACGCCCTGTTCGAGAGCCTGCTGGAGAAGTTCGACGCCGATATAGACGAGCTGATGCGCGCCGATCCGCTGCCGCAGGGCCGTTTCTCGCGGGCCTATCTGCAGGCGGTGTCCGGGCTGAAGGATCGTCCCGACGATTCCAGAAGCTGGACGCAGGTGACGATCGCGCTTCTCGCCGAACCCCGGCTGCGCCTCCGATGGCGCCAATGGGTGGCGGCAAGAGCCGAGGAATATATCGGCACCGACTCGGCGCTCGACACTCTGATCGTGCGTTTTGCCGCCGACGGTCTGTGGTTCGCAGATACGTTGGAAAGCCATGATATCAGTGGCGCTCTGAGGCGAGAGCTGATCGCCCGCCTCATCGAGCTGACCCACAAGTAGATTAAGAAGGAATACCGCCATGAACCCGGCTGCCGTCTATGGGCTGCTCGTTGCAGCCATCGTGCTTGAAGTTATCGGCACGACAGCACTTCAGCTCTCCCAGCAGTTTACCCGCCTCGGGCCGACGGTGCTTGTCGTCGCCTGCTATGGGGCTGCCTTCTACTGCCTGTCGCTGACGCTGAAGCATATTCCTGTTGGAATCGCCTATGCGATTTGGAGCGCTTTGGGAATCGTGCTGATTTCCTCCGTCGGCCTCATCTTTTTCAAGCAGCGGCTGGATACGCCCGCCATCATCGGCCTCGGCCTGATCATCTCTGGCGTCGTCGTCGTCAACCTGTTTTCCAAGTCCATTTCCCATTGATGTGACAAGGGATTTTTCCCGGTCGTGAAACCGGGAAAAATCCTCTTTGTCAAAATACCGACAAAGGTCTATGTCTTCCTCTGACGTGGAGGAGGGACTGCTTTGGCTGGCCATCTTTCCAAAGCGCTTTGAATCCCACCTTCCTGCTTGCCAAAAATCCAAAGGTTCTAGAGGAGCATAGCCATGGCCATTCGCACCGTCGTATGGGGAGAGAACATCCATGAGACAACCAATGAGATCGTCCGGGGCATTTACCCCGAGGGCATGCACACTACGATCGCCAAGGCGCTGAACACCGATCCGGCGATTTCCGCGACCACGGCAACGCTGCAGGAACCGGAACATGGCCTCAGCGAAGCCCGGCTTGCCGAGACCGACGTTCTGACCTGGTGGGGTCACAAGGATCACGGCGCGGTTTCTGACGTCGTCGTCGAGCGCGTCGCCAAGCGGGTCTGGGAAGGCATGGGTCTGCTCGTGCTGCATTCCGGCCATTTCTCCAAGATCTTCAAGCGGCTGATGGGCACGCCCTGTGCACTGAAATGGCGCGAGGCGGGTGAGCGCGAGCGTCTGTGGACGATCAATCAGCGCCATCCGATCGCTGCCGGGATCGGCGAGCATTTCGAGCTTGAAAACGAGGAAATGTATGGCGAGCAGTTCTCCGTACCGGAGCCACTGGAAACGGTGTTCATCTCCTGGTTCCAGGGCGGCGAAGTCTTCCGGTCTGGCCTGACCTGGCGGCGCGGGGCCGGCAACATCTTCTATTTCCGCCCCGGCCACGAAACCTATCCGACCTATCACGATGCGAACGTGCAGAAGGTGCTGATCAACGGCGTGAAATGGGCCTATAACCCCGAGGGTGCGTTGACTGGTATCACCGACGCCCCAAATGTGCCGGTAGAGAAGGCACTGGAGCGGATCGTCGAACGCGGCCCGAGACTGCACCAGGCCGGCGAAGCCGGTTACCGCTGAGGAGCATCCATGCGACTACTCGTTCTTGGTACGGGCGTGATGGCGAAAAACCAGCTCGCCCATTTCGCGAATATGGACGGCGTGACCGTGGTCGGCGCCGTTGATACGGATTCCGACCGCCTTGCCGCATTCGCCGATAAGTTCAATATCGAGAAGCGGTTTCTGACGCTGGAGGAGGCGATCGCCTGGGGCGAGTTCGATGCGGCGACGAATATCACGCCTGACCGAATCCATTACCCGACCACCATGGCGCTGATCGCGGCCGGCAAGCATGTGCTGTGTGAGAAGCCGCTGGCGGAAAACTATCCCAAGGCGCTGGAGATGACGGAAGCGGCTGAGACCGCCGGCGTCATCAACATGGTCAATCTCACCTATCGCAACGTCGCACCGCTGCAGCGCGCCCGCGAGATGGTGCTGTCAGGCGAGCTCGGAACAATCAAGCATGTGGAGGCCTCCTATCTCCAGAGCTGGCTGGTATCCCGCGCCTGGGGCGATTGGCGTACGGAATCGACCTGGCTGTGGAGGCTTTCCACCGGCCACGGTTCGAACGGCGTGCTCGGCGATGTCGGCATTCATATCCTCGACTTCGCGGCCTATGGCGCTGCGACCGATATCGATCATGTCTTCGCCCGGCTGAAGACCTTCAACAAAGTGCCGGGCGGCCAGATCGGCGAATATATGCTCGATGCCAATGACAGCTTCACTATGTCGGTTGATTTCGCCAATGGCGCCCTCGGCGTCATCCATGCCAGCCGCTGGGCGACCGGGCATCTGAACGAGCTGAAGCTGCGCATCTATGGCGAGAAGGGCAGCCTCGAGGTCATCCACCGTCCAAGCGGCTCCGAGCTGCATGGCTGCCTCGGCGACGATGTCGAAACTGCGACCTGGAAGCCGGTCGACGTGCCGCCGGTTCCAACCAACTATCAGCGCTTTGCCGAAGCTGTGGCAACGGGCGTCCAGTACGACCCGAACTTCCGTCATGCGGCCAACCTGCAGAAGGTGCTCGACCTTGCCATGGTCACCGAGCGCGAACGCCGCGAGCTGAAAGTCTGATTGTTTTCAATGAAACCGCCGCCCTTGTTGGCGGCGGTTCCCTGCGGCATTTGACCGCTGAACCTTCACTTGAGACGACGTCGGGACTATCCATATGTAGGAAATGGTCAACGCGGTGATGTCGTGTCGGCTCCTGCGCGGAAGGCCATGCAATTTCCTGGTCTGCGATGGAAAGCCCATGACTGACGTTATCTCCAATTCACCCCTTCCCAAAAAATCAGCACCCACCCCCAAGACGCAGGATTTCGAAACTGCGGGGATCTCTTCCCTCAATCGCCCTAGCATCATAACGCGCTTCTTCATGAGCATCGTTGCCTGGGCCGAAGGCCTGAACTTCAAATACGCAAAGCTCGGCAATCCGCCTGTTTACGACAACGCCACCTTCCCCTGGGCCCAGGAGGTCGAGAAGGCCTGGCCTGAGATCCGCGCGGAACTCGACCGGGTGCTGGTGCGCCAGAGCGAGCTGCCGAGCTTCCAGGAAATCTCCACCGACGTGCAGACCATTTCCAAGGACAATCGCTGGAAGACCTTCTTCCTCGTCGGTTTCGGCGTGAAGTCGGAGCAGAATATCCAAGCCTGCCCGGAAACCTGGAAGGCGGTGCAGAATATCCCGGGTCTGAAGACGGCGATGTTTTCGATCTTCGAGCCCGGCAAACATCTGCCGGCCCATCGCGGCCCCTATAATGGCGTGCTGCGCCTGCATCTCGGCATGATCGTGCCTGATGCGACCGATAAGCTCGCCATCCGCGTCAAGGACCAGATTTGCCACTGGCAGGAAGGCAAGGCGCTGATCTTCGACGACGCCTATGAGCATGAAGCCTGGAACCACACGGACAAGACGCGTGTCGTTCTGTTCATCGATTTCGTGAAGCCGCTGAAATTCCCGGCGCGGCTGATCAACTGGGCTCTGCTCAATCTTGCGATTTTCACGCCGTTCATTCGCGAAGGGCTCGATAATCACAAGGAATGGGAAAAGAAGTTCTATGCGCAGGCGGAAGCCCTGCGGAACCGTACATAGAAAAAGGCCCCGCTGAAGCAAGCGGGGCCAGTCCCTGTTATTCGATCACCTGAACCACACGATGGGTCTGCGGCTCGACAATCACATGGCGGTCGTTGATGACGGTATAGGCATAGCGCGGATTATCCGGCACCGGGATCACCTGAACATCTGCGGGCAGCGGCTTGCCGACCACGATCGGCTGCTGCACCACCACTGCTGACGGCGGGGCCGGCTGCTGCTGGACGTAGGTTACGACCTCGCGCGGCGGCGGATCGACGACAGCGCCGGCTACACCGCCTGCCACGCCGCCAATTGCAGCGCCGACGGGACCGCCGACAATGGCGCCGGTGATTGCGCCGCCGGCAGCACCCGTCACGGCTCCATCGGCCATCGCATGCGTGGCCAGAGACGAGAGCGCAAGCGCGCTCGATACAAGAATGACCTTGTACATTTTGCTTCTCCTTAGCTTTATGTCTTTGTTTTCAAGCCAAATTCCGGATGCAGAACCGCTATACGCTTCTGCTGGAATTGCTTTGGTCTGCACTGAGGTAACGAGCCCATCCTGTCGATGTTCCGGCCGGAGAAGCGTTTCGGAGTCACGGTTTGGAAGCGCAGGTCACATAGTGTGAGGTGTGCTATTCCAACCTGCGGCGGAACAGCCAGGCGGCAGCACCAAGTGTCGCGCAGGCGATCAGCGCCAGCGGAATGGTCTGGTTCAGCACCTCGGCGGCCGGAATATCCTTCAGGAAGACGCCTTTGACGATGATGAGGAAATAGCGCAGCGGATTGACAATCGTCACGGGCTGCAGCCAGTCCGGCATGTTCTCGATCGGGGTTGCGAAACCCGAAAGCAGCATGGCCGGCACCATGAACAGGAAGGCTCCGAGGATCGCCTGCTGCTGTGTCATCGAGAGCGCCGAGATGAAGAGGCCGAGGCCTGCCACCGAACCCAGATAGAAGATCGAGCTGCCATAGAGCAGGAAGAGCGAGCCGCGTAGGGGAACGCCGAAGATGAAGATCGCCGCCAGCACATAAAGCGTCATGTGGAAGAGGCCGATCATCATCGGCGGAATGAGCTTGCCGATCAGGATTTCATGGACGCGCAGCGGCGAGACCATCAGCTGGTCGAAAGTGCCGAGTTCCCGTTCGCGGGCAATGGAAAGCGCTGTGACGATGAGGCCGATGAGCAAGGCGATGCTGGCGATCAGGTTCGGCACCATGAACCATTGGTAGGTGAGGTTGGCGTTGAACCAGTTGCGCGGCACGGTCGCGACCGTCTTCGCCATGGCGCGCCGACCTGCCGGCGTCTCAGTCGAAAGTGTCATGCCGATTTGAGTGAGATAGCCGGAGACGATCTGGGAAGCGTTGGAGCGGCGCCCATCGAGGATGATCTGCAGGTCGGCGGGGATACCGGCCTCGATGTTGCGGGAGAAATCCGGGCCGATCTCTATTGCGGCAATGACGGACTGGCCGTCGATCGCCTCGCGGATATCGGTCTGGTTATCGGTGGTCTCGATGCGCCGGAAGGTCGGGGAGCCCTGGATGCGCTGGATCAGTTCCTGCCCCCAATGGCCGCTGTCGCGGTTCAGCACCATGACATCGACATTGCGCACTTCAAGCGTCGCCGCATAGGAAAAGACGAGGAGCTGCATGAGGGGCGGCACGATCAGCACGAAGCGACCCTTGGGGTCGCGCATCACGGCGAGCAGTTCCTTGACGATGAGGGCCTTCAGCCGGGTCCACCACATCTCAGCCGATCCTCTTTCTGGTGCTGCGGGCGGCGAGCACAAACATGATGCCGCCGATCGTGAGCATGACGGCGATGGAGCGGGCGAACATTGGCCAGATATCGCCTGCCAGGAACACCGTCTGCAGGCTGGGGATCAGATAGCGGGCCGGCACGATGATGGTGATCCACTGGATGATTGCGGGCATGGAATTGATCTCGAAGAGAAAGCCCGACAGCAGGAAGGCCGGCAGAAAGGCCGTGATCAGCGCGATCTGCGAGGCGAGGAACTGGTTCTTGGTTGCCGTGGAGATCAACAGGCCCTGGCCGAGCGCGGGGATCAGGAAGGCGGCTGACAGGGCATAGAGCGCTGCGACCGAGCCGCGGAACGGCACGCCGAAGAGGAAGACGGCCAGCAGCACGCAGAGCGTCATCGAGGCGAGGCCGAGCAGGAAATAGGGAAGGATCTTGCCGGCAAGCAGCTCGGCAGATGTTACAGGTGTCGCCATCACCGCCTCCATCGTGCCTCGCTCCCATTCGCGGGCGACGACGAGAGAGGTGAGCAGCGTGCCGACCAGCGTCATGACGATGGCGATAGAGCCGGGGACGAGGAAGTTGCGGCTCGTGAGCTCCGGATTGAACCAGAAGCGCTGCTCGATGGAGATCGGCGGACCGGCGGCCACCGTCTCGGATTGCCGCTGCCGCTCCCAATTGGCGACGGTCCCTTGCGCATAGTTCTGCACGAAATTGGCGGTATTCGGGTCCGAACCGTCGACGAGAACCTGGATCTGCGGGTGGTTGCCGGCGGCATAGTCTGTCGTGAAATCGGCGGGGATGACGACGATGCCGCGCACATTGCCGAGAACGAGATCCTCTTCGAACATGCGCCGGTCGCGGCCAACAGTGACGGAGAAATAGCGGGAGGCCTGGAAGCTTGCCGCGAGGTCCTGCGTCAAGGGTGTGGCCTGTTCCAGCACGAGGCCGATGCGGGTGCGGGTCGTATCCAGCGACACGCCATAGCCGAAGAGGAAGAGCAGGATCAGCGGCAACACGAAGGCGATGAGAATGGTGCTGGGATCACGGATCGCCTGATAGCTTTCCTTGCGCACGAGGGCGACGAAGCGGCGGATGCGGGAAGAGGTGCTCACGCGGCTTCCCCTTCCGTTTCCGACTCCTGAACAAGGGCGATGAAGGCGTCCTCCATCGTCGGGTCCGGCTGCTCCCTGGTGGCGACACGCGCCTTCAGCTCATCGGGCGAGCCGAGCGCGATCGAGCGGCCGCGATAGATCAGCGAGATGCGGTCGCAATATTCGGCCTCGTCCATGAAATGCGTCGTCACGAGCACCGTGACGCCCTTTTCGACGAGTGCATTGATATGGGTCCAGAATTCGCGCCGCGTGATCGGATCGACGCCTGATGTGGGTTCGTCGAGGAAGAGGGCGCGCGGTTCATGCATAACGGCGCAGGCAAGCGCCAGGCGCTGTTTCAGGCCGAGCGGCAGGTCCTTGGCCGAATGGCGCGCGTGGCGGCCGAAATCGAATATATCGGTCATCAACTCGATGCGCTCGCGCCGGCGATTGCCGGAGAGGCCGTAGACGCCGGCGAAGAATTCGAGATTCTGCATGACGGTGAGATCGCCATAGAGCGAGAATTTCTGCGCCATGTAGCCGAGCTGGTTGCGCGCTTCGGCGGCATCCTTGCGCAGGTCGAAGCCGGCAACACGGCCTTCGCCCTCCGTCGGCTTCAACAGGCCGCAGAGCATCTTGAAAGTGGTGGACTTGCCCGCACCATTCGGGCCGAGCAGGCCGAAGATCTCGCCGCGGCTTATATCGAAGGTGATCTTGTCGGCAGCGGTGAAATCTCCGAAGCGCTTGGTCAGGCCATGCGCCTCGATGACGGGACGATCACCCATCTCGCTTGGCGCCGCTTGCGCTTCGGCGAGTTTCGAGCGCCCGCCGGGGCCACCGCCGAGCATATCGATGAAGGCATCCTCGAAGCGGGGAGGGGTGGGCGCGAGCTTTGCTTCACCGCCGGCACCGCCGATATCAGGCGTCTCATCCTTGCCGGTGACGAGGCGGATGGCATCGCCTTGGATGACGCCATCGATGACACCCTTTGTCTGCAGCAGTTCGGCCAGCACCTGCCGCCTGCGGCCCGTCACGCCCGATACCTTGAAGACGCGGTCTTCCACGCGGCCGGTCAGGTCATGCGGCTTGCCGGAAAAGAGCAGCTTGCCCTGATTGAGCAGCAGAACGTGATCACAGGCCTCTGCCTCATCCAGATAGGCGGTCGACCAGAGCACGCCGATGCCTTCCTGCGTCAGGTTCTCGACCATCTTCCAGAGGTCGCGCCGCGAGATCGGATCGACGCCGACGCCGGGCTCATCGAGCAGCAGCAGGCGCGGCTTCTTCAGCAGTGCGCAGGCAAGGCCGAGCTTCTGTTTCATGCCGCCCGAGAGCTTACCGGCAAGCCGCGTCGTGAAGCGCTTGAGATCGGTGAAGGTCAGCAGTTCCTCGAAGGAGGCTGCGCGTTCGGCCTTTGGGAGGCCGCGCAGATCGGCGTAGAGATCGAGATTTTCCTGAACCGACAGATCCTCATAGAGGCCGAAGCGCTGCGGCATGTAGCCGATCGAGGCCTGGATGGCGGCCGGGTTCTTCTGCGTATCGAAGCCCAGCACCTCCACCGTGCCGCTATCGGGCATCATCAGGCCGGTCATCAGTCGGATCAGCGTCGTCTTGCCGGCGCCGTCGGGGCCGACGAGGCCGGTGATCGCGCCGCCCTTCACCTCGCCGGAGACGGCATCGAGTGCCGGCGGGCCATCGCTGAAGCGCTTGGTTACATCGGCAAGCCGCACCAGCGCTTCATCCTTTGGGGCGGGAGACGCGCTCATTGTGCGGCCAGCGAGGGAAAGCGCACGGTGACCGGCATGCCCTGGCGCAGGTCCGGGCCGGGCTTGTCGATGACGATGCGCAGGCGATAGACGAGATCGGTGCGAAGCTCCGGCGTCTCGACCGATTTCGGCGTGAATTCGGCGACCGGCGAAATGAAGCCGATCGTGCCTTCATAGGGCTTGTCGGCTCGAGTATCGGAGGTGACCTCGACCTTCATGCCGGGATGCAGGCGGCCGAGATCGCCTTCGGCCACATAGCTGCGCACCCAGACCGGCTGCGTCAGCGAGAGAACATAGACGGTATCAGCCGGCGAAACGATGGCGCCGGGTTCCCGCACGCGAGAGAGGATGACGCCGTCATTCGGCGCGCGCAATTCGGTATCGGCAAGTGAGATGCGGGCAGAGGCCAGTGCAGATTGCGCGGCCTTCAATTGCGCCTCGGCATTGGCAATGTCTTCCACGCGGCTGCCTTCCTGCAGGAGTTTCAGCGCTTCATTGACGGAATCCGCACGTGCTGCCGCCATCGAGCGATTGGCGGTCGCCTGGTCGAGGTTCGCCTCTGATATCGTGCCCTGAGGACGGAGCTGGCGGGCGCGGTCATAGGCGATATTGGCATTGCGCAGTGCGGCAAGGCTTTCCTCATAGGAGGCTTGCGCCTGGGCAATCTCCGTCGGGCGCGGACCGGCCTTCAGCTTGTCGAGCGTCGCCTGCAGGGCAGCGACATTGGCCTCAGCCGAAGCGACGGCCGCTTGGAAAGGTGCGACGTCGAGCTTGCCGAGTACCTCGCCGCTCCTGATCATGTCGCCCTCATCGACGGCCAGCGAGGCAAGCCGGCCATTGACGCGGAAGCCGAGGGAGACCTGGCGGATATCGACATTGCCATAGAGCGCGAATTCCCTCGATCGTTCCGGCAGCCAGCCGAGTTTCTGAGGCAGCCCATACCACCAGGCGGCGGCACCCGCAGCGAGGAGAATGAGGATGGCAAGGGGGAGGATCCGTCTCATCGGGTATTTCCTTTCGCCGGACGTAGTTGGCCGACAAGCTCTGCAACGAGGTTGCGCAGGGTCTGGAGTTGTTCAGGGCCAACCGACTGCCACTCCATCTGGGCAAGAACGGCGGCATGGGCGACGCGGAAAACCATGATGTTGCCGACGAAGGCGAGGGTGCGCAGCCGCACATGTTCGCTGGCCGGGTCTTCCTGCAGGATGGTGCCGATCATGCGGCGCGCCATTTCGATCATCGGACGCATGAGGCCCTGATAGACACGGGCGAAGGCCTCTGTCGGCTCCATCTGCTCGCGGATGATGAAGCGCGCCCAGGGCTCGGACTCCTTGCTGACGAAAAGGCCGACCATGGTCGCGCCCATCTCCGTCAACAGGCGCCGCGCATCCTCTTCGCTCAGTGTCTGGCCCGCAGCCTCAAGCGCCATGAGATGGGCGCCGATCTGCTGGCGCAGGGAGCCGACATGGCGGTCGATGCGCGAGACCAGATATTCCGCGGTCGCGACATAGAGGCCTTCCTTGCCGCCGAAATAATAGGGAATGGCCTGCAGGTTGACGCCCGCAGCCTCGCTCAGCTGCCGCGTCGAGGTGCCGTCGAAGCCATAGCGGCCGAAGACATCGAGGGCCGCGGAAAGCAGCTTTTCCCGGGTGATTTCGGCGCGGTTCGGTTGGTTTGATTCATCAGTCATCGCTGATATATACTCCTAACGAAAATTTCAGTCAATCGAATGAATGTTTATTTTACCAAGCCTGCCCTGATGTGTCCTGCCCAGATGTGTATGAGGATTGCGGGCGCGAGCCGCCAGTATATTTACGTTTACTGCCGGCGCATTTACCGTTTCGTACTTCCATAAATGCTAATGTTCTGGCTGAATGGGCTGATGAGAAACCAGCACGTCACGCCAGGAATCGGACGACATGCCTGGAGAGCGCTTGTTACCGGCGCTGCTCTTGCTCTTCCTGTGGCCATGGTTTGCGCTGACGATATTGCGCCCGGAAAAGGCAATCGCATCCAGAACGAGGTGGTGAAGCCATCTCCGCATGACGGACAGCTGACGGCGCCGCATATGAGCGCGATCTGGTGGCTGCGAATCAGGCGAGAGGCACAGCAGGCCGATCAGCCTGATCGTTCAAAGCAGGTTTTCGTGCGCAGCGACAACCAGCCCTAATCCCGGCCAACCTCGGCCGAAGCGCTGCGCGTCCATTCTCAGGCACGAAGGCCGTCTTCTGAGCCTAGACATCGGGCTTTCCGAAGGCCGATTCCGGTTTGCGGGCCGGTGCCGCGGGGCTCGTTTCCGGCCGATGGGGGCTCGGGTCTCTTTTGCGGCGCTGAGCCCGGCCGATTAGACGCAGGGCCAGCGCTGTCGGCAAGATTCTCGCAATGAAGGCGGCGAGCTTCGAGGAGATGCCGGGGATGACGAGGCAGCGGCCGGACTTGAAGCCGCGCCATGCCTGCTCGGCCACATAATCGGCATCGAGCTTGGGTAGGACCTTGAAGAGGGCGGCCCGGTCGGCGCCGGATTTTTCCAGGAAGTCGGTCGAGACAGGGCCGGGGGCGACGCAGGTTACTGTCACACCGAAGCGGCGGACCTCCTCATGAAGGGCGGTCGAGAAGGCGCGCACGAAATTCTTGCTGGCGTAATAAAACGCCATGTATGGGCCTGGCGTGAAACCGGCGACGGAGCCGAGATTGATGACGCCGCCGCTGCGGCGCGCCACCATGCCCGGCAGGAAGCGAAGGGTCATGTCGGCGAGTGCACGGATGTTGACGTCGATGATCCCAAGCTGATCCTCTGCGGGCAGGGAGGTTGCCGCGCCGCGCAGCCCATAACCGGCGCTGTTGACCAGAACGCTGCAGGCGAGCCCGTTTTCGGCGAGATAGGATTCCAGCCGGGCGGATGCATCCGCAGAGGCGAGGTCGAGTTCGATCGTGAAGGCTTCGCCGCCCGCCTGCGTCATCTCGGTTGCGGCAGCCGCAAGGCCTTCGGCGGAGCGCGCCACGAGCACCACGATATTGCCCTCGCGCGCGGCGACCCGGGCAATGGCCCGCCCGATGCCGCGGGACGCTCCGAGAACGACGACAGCCAGGCGCTGCTCGGCGCCTTCGCTCATGGGACAATTCCCGCAATCGATATGCCGGCGGGTTTTCCCGCCTGCGGCAGCCCCCTGACCTCACCGGCGACCTCGCCGTTCAGGATGTTTTCGAACCGCTCCAATGCCCGGGCGATGCTGGCGCCATCCATGACGCGGTGATCATAGTGGATGCGCACGGTGACCGTGCCGTCCGCATCGATCGGGCCGTAATTCAGCAGCGTGGTGAGCGGCGTCAGCGGATTCAAGGATTCGGCGCCGAGGCCGGAATAGACCGAGAGTTGGAACGTGCCGAAATAATGCCCGCGCCGCTTTGCCAGGTTGAGCCCGAGCCACATCATGGACCAGCGGAGCAGGGCGGGCGCCCGGGCAAGTTTGAGCGAACGCCGGAAGTCCTTGATCTCGCCGATCGGCAGCGAGCGGGCTTCGCGGATCAGCTTTTCGAGCTCCGGAATGGGGCGCTGTTCCGGCCCTTTTATCTTGCTCAGGAGGACGATCCGCTCGCCCTCATGCTCGCGCTCATGGGCGATGGAGGCCACGCTTTCGGGATATTCGTAGAGCTGATGAAACGGGAATTTGATATAGGCGCGCCGGAGATCAGGGGTCTCCTTTGAGAGCAGCGCATAGCCTTTCAGGAACAGCACGGTCCATGACGGGCGCGGATCGCAGGCGCTTCGGGCATCCAGCAGCGGGCGGATATTCATCTGCCGCTGCACGGTGACGCGCGGGATGCCGATCGAAAACCGCATGAGATCTCCGACAAGCCGCCTTGCGGGCGAAAGCCTTATTGTGCGTCCCTTCATCGTGCCCTCCTCCTAGAGCATTTCCGTTTTTCCTCGAAACACGGAAATGCTCTATCTCCTTGTTTTCACGCAATTGCGGACGCAAAACCGCTGCACACTTTTGCTGGAATTGCTCTAATAGAGATAAGGGATGATCCGCTTCGTCCTGTCCATGTAGGCGCGGTATTCGGGACCAAAAACATCCATCATCATACGCTCTTCCTTGTCCACCCGCAGGAAGAACAGCACGGCAAAGCCGATAAGGCCAGCCAGACCCGCCACCCAGTTCGACAGGAGGAAAGCCTGGGCAAGGCCCATCAGCATGAAGGAAGTGTACATGGGGTGGCGCACTAGCGCGTAGGGACCTGATGATATCAGCTCGTGCTTCTGGCGGATTTCGAGCGTGATGGACCAGTTTCGTCCCAGCTGCTTGTGTGTCCTGCGAAAGACCCACATGGCGAGCGCGAAGATGGCGGCCCCAAGCACGACCGCCCACAGGTGGGCAGGGTAGTCGGCAGCTTTCGGGATGCCTGTCGCGACGTAAAATCCCGGCACGATCGCAAGCCCGGCGAGAGCCGCCGCAAGGGCTATCTTCTCCGAGACGCTCCGCCGGCTGCTGACGACGGGCACGCGTTTGCCGCGGCGCTCAAACGGGTATCGAATGACGTACCATGCGATAATTCCGAGGACCCAGACGATCTCGCCAATGGTGTGAACTGACAAGTTCAAATCGGCACCAGAACCTTTCCACGATCCGTTTTCCGGGATCGCCCTGCTTTTCTATCAACCCGTATTCATCTCCCGCAGGTTTGTAATGAATTGCTGCGGGCGAAGCCAGATGCCGGGCGTCTTATACCCCATATGCTTGGCGATATCAGCCACGAAGGCGTTGCAATTGAAGACGGTCGCCTCCCAGACGCGGCTGCGCTCCTTGAGTTTGCGAATATAGGCGACCGTATCGTCATATTCTGCGTCCGTCAGCATGACGCGCCAGCTTGCCGAGCGGTATTGCTCCTCGAGGTCGCCGTCCGTTTCGCCTGTCGTGGCGGGCACAGGAATGAAGTGGCCGATGACGTAAGGCGCGGCATCTTCAGAAGCCGGGGCAAGTCCCGCAACCTCGGGATTGATCATTTTTCCGTTCTTGTCGGCGCTCCCGAAGACGACATAGGTGTGACCGTAGGTCAGCGCATAACGCGAGCGGAACTCGATGAAACGCCGCCCCGCCTGGTTTTGAGTCGTGGCCGGTTTCTTCAGGTCACGGGCATCGGACGTATAACGTGGCTGGGGGGCTTTATCTTCTGACTGACACGATGATACCACAACCGCCAAAATAGCGACCAAGCACAAGCGGCTTCTTCCAAGCGCCATCGACACGCTCCATGTGCAGGCTCCTGCGAATGCGGGCCTGATGATGCCAGCTGATGCGCCGTTCCTGCGTCCTGAATGGCAGGCGGGATCAATCCTGGCCGTTTTTGGATGTTAGAGAGAGGAAGGGCCTATCAAGCCCTTCCTAAATGTCATGCGAATTTTACTTGTAGACGGCCGTTGCCGCAGGCGGCGGAGCTTTCCCCTTGCCTTTACCAATCGACCCGCAGGCACTCAGATTGGCCACCGCAAGCGTTGCTAGGATCACGAATAAAATTCTGCTCATTAAGTCCTCTCCTCATCCTGGTGCAGGCCTGAAAGAGCTGCACCTCAAAGTTTGACGATAATCGGCACCTTGGACAGTGCGGGAGTGATGCAATGTGCAACGAATCTACATTAGCAGATACTTACCGGTGTGGCCAACCCCGCAATTTCACATGGTAAACGGCATCAAATGACGACTACACGCGTTCCCACCCGGGTGCGGGAGTAGAGGTCGACGATGTTTGCATTGGTCAGGCGAATGCAGCCGTTCGACACCGCGTGGCCGATCGACCAGGGCGCGTTGGTTCCGTGCAGCCGGAAAAGCGTGTCCTGGCCGCCCTGGTAGAGGTAAAGGGCCGCAGCCCCCAGCGGATTGTCCGGTCCTCCCGGCACGCCATCGGCATATTGGGCGAGCCGCGGCTTGCGCGCGATCATGTCGTCGGTGGGCTTCCAAGAGGGCCACTCCGCCTTGCGGCCGATCGTGGCTTCGCCCTTGAAGCTCAGCCCCTCTTCGCCGACGGCGACACCGTAGCGCGTGGCCTGGCCGCCGTCCTCGACGAAATAGAGATAGCGTGCCCCCGTATCGACGACGATGGTGCCCGGCGGCTCGCCTCCGTCATAGGCCACTTCCTGTCGCCGATAGCGGGGATCGGCATCCGGGTCCCTTCCCAAAACCCGGTAGCCCAGCGGCGGGCCATCCGATGTCGTACTGCATCCATAAAGCATCAGAGTCAGGCCACCCAAAACGAGGCCTCGGCGTGTGACATCTGCCCGTTCGTCCATTTCCACCTGCCAAAGAGTTCAGTCAGATTTGATGATTTCCGCTAGAGCACGGGCATCCATTCGCGGATCTACGCATCAGGATTTCCGAAAATCGATCCCGAATTTCGGGTCGATGCTGCCGGTGGTCGGCCAATTATTCGTTTCTGTGGAACAATGTACGCATCAGGCGGACAAGCTGCGCAACTTGCAATAGTGTTCATTTTAGTCATCCATGAAACTCCTTGCCTCAACCACTCGTTTTGCAGGAGTATTAGCATACTGGAATGGACACAACGATGAAACTTTGCCTGGAAGGAAAAGTCGCGATCGTGACGGGCGCCGGCTCCGGAATTGGGGCAGCGGTTTCCCGGCAGCTCGCTCAGGAGGGTGCCGAGGTCATCATTGCCGATTGCAATGCTGACGGCGCTCACACGATTGCAGCGGCGATTCGGTCGGACGGCGGACAGGCTCGTCCGTTTGTCGTCGATGTGACCGACTTCGAAGGCGTGCAGAAGCTTGTCCATTTTGCCGTCGAGGAATGCGGTGGCCTGGATCTCGCCGTCAACAATGCCGGGGTCGATGGCGTGCGGGCAGCGGTCGCAGACTATCCGCTTGATGACTGGCACAGATTGATGAACGTCAATCTGAACAGCGTTTTCTACTGCATGAAATGCGAGATCGCCGCGATGCTGAAATCGGGCGGGGGAGTAATCGTCAACATGTCTTCTGCGCTTGGGTCCGTCGCACTGCCGACCGCGGCAGCCTATACCGCCGCCAAGCACGGGCTGGTCGGGCTGACGAAAGCCGCCGCGATCGAATATGCGCGCTTTGGGATCCGGATCAATGCCATCGGTCCCGGCTGGATCGATACGCCCCTCCTGTCGGAGCATCTGGAGGCAGCGAGCACACGCCGGATGGCAGCGCTCCAGCCAATGGGAAGGCGTGGCACGCCGGACGAAGTTGCAAATCTCGTTTGCTTCCTTCTGTCTGAACAGGCGAGCTTCATTACAGGCGCTCACTACCTGGTGGATGGGGCCTATACTGCGCATTAAAGCGCATTAAAGCGCCGCAGGTTGGCGCAAATCGCGCGGCCTTGCCAGTTCGGCAGCACACCCTAGATTGAAGTTGTGCGGGATTCCCGCGGCCGCTGTACATGCCGTTGTTCTGAAGTCGATTTTCAATCACAGAGGGGCCTCCATCATGTCGGAGAAATCGAGGAATGGCATCGATCGCCGCGATCTCCTGATCGCTTCCATTGCCACGGTCGGCGCGTCGGCGGCCCTTGCCGTCAGTACCGGTGCTGCGAATGCCGAGGACGCAGCGAAACCCGCTGCCAATCCTGCCGCAGGAACGGTCTATACGGGCGATGTCATCCAAGGGAAAAAGGTCGTCAGCGCGCTCGATGTCAACGACCTGGAGCCCGGGCAGAAGCATTACTTGTATTTTCAGGGTGTGCAGATGCCCACGGGGCAGCACTGGTATGTGTCCGTGACGGTCGCCAAGGGGGCGAAGCCGGGCAAGCGCGGCATCCTGACCAGTGGCGTGCATGGCGATGAAATGAGCAACATTCACACGGTCCAGACCGTGATGAACCAGCTCGATCCGGCGCAGATGTCGGGCACGGTCATGGCGGTCACCGACGTGGCACGCCCTGCTATCGAAGGCATGCAGCGCAGGTGGCCCAATCAGGGCAGGGGCGTAGATCTGATCGATATGAACAGGGAATGGCCGGGGAACGAGAACGGTCTCACCGCGCCCAGCCGACATGCCGGGCTGCTGTTCAACCGGCTGCTGCGGCCGAACGCCGACTTCGCGATCGATTTCCACACCGGAACGACCGGGTTCGAAGTCACCGCATTCAATATCGGCGGCATGGATGTGCCCGAGGTCAAGGCCATGGTGGAGCTCTATCCCGTCGGCCAAATCTACGACAACCATGTCTATCCCGGTGTCCTGCACAACGCGTTCATGGACGAGGGCATCCCTTCCTTCACGCCGGAGATCGGCGCTGCCCGCGTCCTGGACCTCGCGATGATCTCGCTGTTCGTGGAAGGCACGATGAACGTGCTGAAGCATCACGGCATCGTTGCCGGGCCGATGGGCCGGACAGGCAAGGACGTGAATGTCTTCGTCGGCAATAGTGCGTTCCCGATCCTGGCAACCCAGGGCGGGATCGTCGAGCATCTGGTCAAGCTCAACGACAAGGTCGAACCCGGACAGAAGGTGGCCATCCAGCGCAACAGTTTTGGCGAAGTGGTGGCCGAATATACGAGCGGCGTGGCGGGAGAGATAACCGGCCAGCGCAGCGATGCAATGTCCGAGCCCGGCAACCCCCTGGTATTCATCCTCTTCCACAAGGCGGCGGAGGGCGGTGAGTCCTATCCCGAATAATCCGTCGTTCCGCGCATCGTAGAGACGTCTGCCAATCAGAATCGGTTATCGGCTGCTTCCAAAGCAAACAAATTCGCCAGGACTATCAACTTATCCGTTTACTTGGGTCGGAATTGCGCAGAATATTAGCAAATGGGAGGATAAGCCTTCGGCCCCACTCTCGATACATTGCGCCCGAACGGCTTTCCTCCCTTGGTTTCAAGGGAGGACCAATCATGAGGCGGGTATTGTTCTACGCGGCATCGGCCGCGATACTGTCGCTCGGTGTCTCAGATGCATTTGCGCAGTCGGGCGGCGTCGAGAAAGCGGTTGGCGGCTACAACTTCGAGGAAGCCGCAAAAGAGGCCCCCGGCACGAAGGATTTCCATTCGGCTGACGGTCATCTGACCTTCGCGATCGTAACGCATACGGCAGGCAACGGCTTCTTTGACCCTGTCTATGTCGGCGCGACCGTCGCCGGCAATATGATCGGTGCCAAGATATTGCTGCTCGGTTCGGAATCGCCAGTAGACGACCCCGCCCGCGAAATCGAGATCCTGAACCAGATCATTCAGGACCCGACGATCGACGGCATCATCATGACGACGCCGCAGACCGGCGCCTATAACGACATCGTCAAGGCTGCCGAGGCGGCCGGTATCCCGATCGCGACGACCAACTCGTTCGACGGCACCATTCTGCACCGGAGCGCGATCAGCCACACCGGCCAGGATGCGTCGGCGGCGGCAATCGGCGGCGAGGCGCTCGCCAATTGCGTCCTTGCCAGTGGCGCGACCAGCGGCTCGATCGTGCTGCCGTCCTCCACCGCAATGGGCAATATCGAGGTGAACAACCGTGTCACCGCCGCCTTCAATGCCATCGTCAAGACGTTGAAGGATGCCGGCAAGCTCGATGCCTTCAAGGTTGACGCCGGTCCGGAGAATGTCGGCATCGACACCAACCCGAACGATCCCGTCAACGCGCTTGTTTCGCTCTTCGAGTCCCGCGGCGACGTGGTCGGCGCCTTCACAGCCAACAACGTCTTTACGCCGCCGCTCGTCAAGGCGGTTGCCCAGATGGGGAAGACCGGCAAGTTGTGCGCTTATGGTTTCGATCTCGGTCCGGCACAGCAGGAAGGCATCGCAGCGGGGAACCTGACCGGCTCGCTCGGCCAGCAGCCCTTCCTGCAGGGCTTCTGGCCTGTCATGCAGCTCTATCTCCAGATCGATCGCGGTATCTCGGCTGCCAATCTCGACACGCGTGCCCAGCTGGTGACGAAGGATAACGTCGCCAAGGTCGGCAAACGCTTCGAGAACTGATTTCGTTTGGGATGCCTGAAATCGTGGCGGGAGGGCGTGAGCCGTCCCGCCACGCGGCAGTAAGGATCGGTCGGTAGAAACCCATTCGGTCGGTAGAAACTCATGGAGCCCGCCACGACGACATCGCTCGGCCGTGCGCCACCCCAGCTCGTCGGCGGCTGGGAGGCGGGGCTCCTCATGTTTCTTGCGCTGCTCTATATCGGCGGGGCAATCGTCAATCCGGCCTTTTTCGGATCGACAGAAGGCCTTCACGCGCTTCTGCGTGATACGTCCCGCGTGGGGATCATCGCGGTGGGAATGACTTTCGTCATCGTCAACAGGGATCTCGATCTTTCGGTCGGTTCGACCTACGGGCTGGTTGCCGTCGTCTTCGCCAGGCTTTTTGCCCCGAGCTTTCTCGATTTCGGCGTGATCCAGTCGGCGATCCTTTGTCTGCTGCTGGGTACGGCGATCGGTCTGATCAACGGCGTGCTCGTTACCGTCCTGAAAGTGCCTGCCTTCATCGCGACGCTGACGATGCTCTTCATCGGCCGCGGTTTCGTGCTCGCGCTGACGCATGGTCAGGCGATCTATTATTCCGACAAGGCGAAAGACCATCCGCTGTTCTTTCATCTGGGAGAGACGAATCTCCTCGGCTTCAACAACCAGATCGCAATCTTCTTCCTTATCGCTTTGGCTGGGGCCTTTGTGCTTGCCAAGACCCGCTGGGGCTATGAGACTTTCGCCACCGGCGGAAACGAGCAGGCGGCGATCTATGCCGGCATTCGCACGCGCTGGGTGCGCATTCGCGCCTATCTGCTCTCCTCGCTTTGCGCGACCCTTGCCGCTCTCCTGTCGGCCGCGCAGGACAAGGGTGTCACCCCTCTCTACGGCGTCAGCTGGGAACTCACCATTATCGCATCCGTCGTCATCGGCGGAGCATCGATCCTCGGCGGGCGCGGGCGCGTCATCGGGTCCTGCCTGGGTGCTGCGGTCGTCGTGCTGATCGACAAGGTGCTGCGCGAGGGATGGCCGATCACGCGCACCGTCGTGATCGACGGTCAAAGCATCGCAGTCGGCGCCAAGTTCACCCTGCCTGCAGGCGCCGTGCTGGTTTTCCTGGGTCTGCTTCTCGTCCTCGCCGTGCTTATCGAGCCAATTCTTATCAGGCGCCAGGTTGCAGCCCGGCTATGGGCCTGGCTCAGCGGCCGGCCGCCTCCGCCGGCCTACGAGATGGGTGGCGTGGCGATCGAAGGTGTCCAGACCAAGGGGGCGATGGCGACCGACATGGCGCTGTCTGCCACCGGGCTCGGCAAGTTTCTCGCCCGCCGCGACGCACTTGCCATCATCCTGACCGCAGTGTTGTGGCTGACGGGCCTCGCGCTCAGGCCGGACTACTGGTGGAACCTGCCCAACACCTTTGCCATCCTGCTCAACTATACGGAACTCGCTCTCATCGCGGTCGGGCTCACCTATGTCATCGCAGCCGGCGATATCGATCTCTCGGTCGGTGCGGTGCTCGCCCTTGCCGGCAGCACGGCGGCCTATTTCCTGAAGGTGCTCGGCGCCGACCCGTTCACCGCCGTGGCGATGGGCCTGTTTGCGGGGACGTGCGCCGGCGCCGTCAACGCCATGGTCGTCGTCGGCTTCAAACTGCCTGCCTTCATCGCCACGCTCGGCATGTTCTACATTGCCCGGGGGCTCGCCGCCTGGTTCGTCGCGGGACAGCAGCTGACCGGCTGGCCCGAGGGCTATAACCTGCTCGGGCGCAAGGTGAATGACGTTCTCCTGCATTTCGGCCTTGCGCTGCCGCCGGGGATCATTCGCTCGGTCGCCGAGGTCGTCAGCGTCCAGACGATCTGGATGTTTTTCATCGCCGTGATCGCCGGTATCGTGCTTGCCTATACGCCGTTCGGGCTGAAGGTCTGTGCGGCCGGCGGCAACGTGCGCGCCGCAGCCTATGCCGGTATCAACACCAACCGCGTGCGCTTCATCTCGCTCATGCTGTCGGCGCTCTGCGCAACCATGGCCGGGATCATCAATGTCGCCTACTTCCGCAGCTTCAACCCGGTCGCCGGCCAGTTTCGCGAGCTCGATGCGATCGCTTCCGTCATCATCGGCGGCGGATCGATCTTCGGCGGTTACGGCACGATGATCGGTTCGCTTGCGGGTGCCGCCGTCATCACGCTCGTCCGCGCACTGCTTCAACTCAACGTCCAGGGGTTCAGCATGCCGCAGCACTGGATCAACGTCTTTATCGGCGTCATCCTCATCGTCGCGGTGCTGATCGATATATGGGTGCGCCAGGCCAATATTTTCGGACGCCTGCGAGCCCGGCTGAGAAGAGGGGCGTCAACAGGGGACAGCAGTCATGGCTGAGGCGACACCATCCGCGCCGATCGTGGAAATGCGGGGCATCGAAAAAGCCTTCGGGGCCGTGCAGGCGCTTCGCAAGGTTGATCTGACGCTTTATCCCGGTGAGATTCTCGGCCTGGTCGGCGACAATTCCGCCGGCAAATCGACGCTCATGAAGATCCTGACCGGTGCTTACCAGCGCGATGCGGGTGATATCCTCGTTGCCGGGCAACCGGTGCGCTTCAAGAGCCCGCATGAGAGCCGCGGCGTCGGCATCGAGATGATCTACCAGGATTTCGCGCTCTGCGGCAACATGGATGTCGGCCAGAACATCTTCCTTGGTCGCTGGCCGCTCAAAGGCCCTTTCGTTAACAGGCGGAAGATGTATGCGGAAGCCGACAGCGTGCTGAAGCGGCTCAAGGTCGACGTGAACTCCGTCTATCAGAAGGTCGAAAGCCTGTCGGGCGGCCGACAACAATCCGTCGCGATCGCCCGCGCAATCTCGTTCGAGCCGCGCGTCGTGATCCTCGACGAGCCGACCGCCAACCTTTCCGTGATGGCGACGGAACGGCTGCTCGAAACCATGCTGGAACTGAAGAGACAGGGCGTCGCCCAGATAATCATCTCACACCGCCTGGTCGATATTTTTGCCGTGGGTGATCGTGTCATGGTCCTCAAGCGCGGCGAATATGTCGGCGATCGTTACATCAGGAATACCGACGAGCATGAGGTGCTGGAGATTATCGTTTCCGGCACGCGCGAGAGCGCGCGGACAGCCGATGAGGCAAGAAAGATCTGATCGATCGGCTGCTCCGCTTCGCGCCAGAAGCGGATTCGCGGTCCTTAGCTGACCTCTGTGCATTCGAGAGGATATCGTCGAACTCTCCATGCCGGTTCGGACGACCGCGAAATCTTGCGGCTACCGCCGAATCCAATTCCTGATCCGTTGCTCAACGTCCGTCGTCGCCCAGCATGTGATCCGCCAGCCTGTAACAGTGGCTGGCCTGATAGGCGTTCCGGCCGCGGTTCATGTGTGTCAGGTTGAATGCCCGGATAGCCTGCAGCGCACGGGGGGTCGCGAGAAATTTGCCAATTGAGGAGAAGCCGCGGACCTTGACGCCGAAAATGTCCTCGCCTCTGGGAAAGAAATAGCTGACGTCATCAGGCATCATGACACAGGACGCGAGAAAATCCTCGTCTACCTGGCCGTGATCGAGCGAGTGGTCGGTGGTGAAATCGGAAAGGTGCACCAGGAAGAGCGCGCGGATGTCCTCACCATCAGCATAGAGCGAGAAGAGCTCCATCCAGCTCGCATTGACGCGAATGAGTGCTTTGCCCGGGGTCGACGGCAGACAGGAAACCGACCAGTAGTGCCGCTCCGTCCGGCGCGGGATCGGGATGCAGTCGCTTCCGTAGCGCCTGAGAATGTCCAGAACCGCCTGTGCCTGCGGCCGGCGCAGCAGCTTCTCGAACCTCGCGACGTATTTGAGACGCAATTCCAGGGACTCCGGGCGCTCGTCGGCGTCGCGCAGGATCGTCTCACCTCGCATCCAGTCGCGCTGCTGCTCAAGATCGAGGAACCGGCGCAGACCGGCGGTATTCTGGCGGCGCACCGCGCTCACGTCATCTACCATGAAAGCAATCCCAGGCTCCGCTTGCCAACAACGCCTCGCCTTGTCGCGGCGACAGCGCTTTACGAATTTTCTCCCGCTCACCGCATATATCCATCATTTGCTGCGGGAGAACTACGGCCCCTATGCCGAGACACTTGTCGGACCTGCCGCTCAAGCGAAGCCGCAGACAGCCAGAAGCGGGTGTGGAACCACTCTATCTCTTTGTTTTTACGCAATTCCGGACGCAAAACCGCTATGCACTTTTGCTGGAATTGCTCTAACCAGACAGGGTTCGAAAACTGTGATCGATAGGCCGGTTTCCCGAACCCATCGGTGGATCAGCTCTCAATGGAAATCAGCAGCTGCTAATAGCCACCGATATTGCCGCGAACCGGACCAATCCCCAGTGGAGTTGCGTAGGTCGTGTTGTCGCCGCCGGTGCCGGTGGTCGCGCACCCTGAAAGGGTCAGTATCGCGATCGTTACCGCGGCCAAAAGGTATTTTACAGACATGACATTGTCCCCCTTATCAGTCACCGCGCAGGCCTTCAGGGCCAGATCACGAGTATTCCCCAAACCATCGGCATCGGCAACTGTGGCGAGTACCTATTCGACGCGATTGCCTGAAGATATCGGGGCTTGGAATAAGCCCGTTCACTCTCGGCCCGATGGGCCTTTGCGGAAGGCATGGACTGAATTCATTTCCAAGCTGGCGCCTGCCCGGCGGCGGTATTGAAGCCGTGGATGATGGCGTTTACCGCCGGCCAATCTTTTTCGATCGTGCACTCGGGACGGTCGAAGTACACCGGTGGATCGCGACGTTTTTTCGAACCTCAGTCGGTGGTTTCCAATCGCGGGCGTGACGCCGTGCGCGTCTATGTTCGCGGCGATGTGAGCGGCAAGCCGTGGGCGAGATGGGCTGATGGGCGCATCGAGTTCGAATACGGCCCGCGAGTGCGGGAACGCATCTTCTAGAGTGTGTGGGCGTAACGCCTTGGAGGCGCTGGTCATCGGGTAGTTTTTGTTTGCGGCCGACCTACAGAATTGCTTACCGCGCTCACGATTGTGCACTAGGTCGCGTAAGCGAATTTTCCTAATATTTTCAGTGGTTTGTTGTTTTTGGACTTATAGAGATAATCGCGGAACTCAGGTGGAGAGATGGACCGGTTTCCCAAGCGGCTGTTGGCTATCCTCTGAGAGTAGGGGACTTGCCGTGATTTCGTAATTTTGTAAGCCAATCGTTAAGGTGCCGATTTTGTTCAGGAAATGCGCTTACAAGACCTGCCGGCAAATCGCGGCGCTTACAAACTTCGGGCATCAGGCGGCCATTCCCGCGAAAGTGACAGCTCAGTGAAGCACGGCGATGGCGGTAATCCCAGCCTCGGCTGCAGCGCGAATAATCGCCGCTCTCAATTCCCCGGGGGCAGCGTTGCCCTGCACGACATCAAGACAGACCTTGATCGCCGCAAGAAATTCCTCCCCGTCATCGCAGGGGAATTCCTTCATGAGCGCGTTGGCGGCTCCAATAGCCGTTCGGACCGACAGGAGCCTATCCGGATCGTGAAACATCAAGATCACGGGATCGAATTCGATTGGGGTGTCCCATTCCATGACACAATACTCCCGATGGGATGGCGTATTGTTAACAAAGCAAGAGGTGTGCCAGGGGGAGTCGGGGCATGGCAATGCACGGCAAGGCTGAAGGCAATAGGCGCCACAGTTCGGCGGCCTACGCCCTTTGCTAGCCTGCCTTACGGACACCTGTTGATGAATGGAACGCTTTTGTCGGAAAATCCGCTGAGGCCGAATCATCGGTTTACTTTAGGATTTGCAGGTAGCAAGGTGTCGGTCTCGTGCTCCTCGCAGTGGCGGTGCCGCCTGCGCCTGGGCCGGAAAGCACGTTGGCCTGTCAATGGCGACAGGTGTCACCCGGCGCAGCCGGGTGACAGATCGTCCGGCCGACGCTGGGTGACGGCCGCGGTCAGGTCGATGTCATCAAGACCTGATGAACGAGAGCAGGTCGGGGTTGAGGACATCCGCATGTGTGGTCAGCATGCCATGGGGGTAGCCCGGATAGGTCTTCAGCGACCCGTTCTTGAGCAGATTGACTGCACGCGGCACGGAACTTGCGAAGGGGACGACTTGATCGGCCTCGCCATGCATCACCAGCACCGGCACGGTGATCTTCTTGAGGTCTTCGGTATAATCTTCCAGCCAAGAGTCGACAGTCGCATAGTGGGCCAGGGCACCACCGGCCATGCCCTGGCGCCACCAGTTCGCAATGATCGCCTCCGAAGGCTTGGCCCTATCGAGGTTGTAGCCGTAGAACGGATTCTCAGGGACGAAACGGTAGAACTCCGACCGGTTGCCCAGCATGCCTGCCCGGATCGCTTCGAACCACTCCGGCGGCTGACCGGACGGGTTGTCCTCGCTCCGATACATGTTCGGCGTCAGGGAAGCGACCAGTACCGCCTTCGCGACCCGCTCTTGATGGCGAGCGACATAGCGAGCCACCTCACCGCCACCCGTGGAGTGGCCGATGTGGATCGCGTCGCGCAGGTCGAGGTGCTCGGTCAGGGCCGCGAGGTCAGCAACCCAGTGGTCCATGTCGTTGCCGGTGCCGGGCTGGTCGGACCGGCCATGGCCGCGCCGGTCGTGGGCGATCACCCGGTAGCCATGGTGAAGGAAGAACATCATCTGGGCGTCCCAGTCGTCCGCCGACAGCGGCCAGCCGTGGCTGAAAACGATCGGCTGGCCTGAGCCCCAGTCCTTGTAGAAGATGTTTACGCCGTCCGTGGTCGTGATTGTAGGCATCGTGTCGCTCCATCTGCTCTGTTAAACATTCATTTTTGGATACAGTTGATTGCGAAATACCTCCGGTGAGGCGTGTTCGATCATATCCCAAAATTGCGACATTGACTAAATCCCCCCTTTATCAAGGACAAATACCTTGTACGTTCGAGCTATGCTTTAAATGTATAGCGAGGACCCGATGGAACTGAGGCATCTGCGCTATTTTGTTGCTGTTGCGGAGGAGGGAAGCTTGCTGACCGCAGCAGAGCGGCGGCTTCACACGTCCCAGCCCTCACTCAGCAGGCAAATCCGCGACCTGGAAACCGAAGTCGGTGTAAAACTGCTGGAACGGCAGTCGCGCGGCGTGACGCTCACCGCCGCCGGTAAAGTGTTTCTCGATCACGCGCGGCTGGCGTTATTGCAAGTCGAGGCGGCTGCGGAAGGGGCCCGGCGGGCAGAACGGCCGGAAAAGCAGTCGTTCACCATCGGCTTTCTCGCAGGGCAAGAGATTGTGTGGCTACCTCATGCATTGCGCATTATTCGTGAGGAAGCGCCGGAGGTTGAAATCATATTGTCCAGTCAGTCTTCCCCGGACCTTGCTCTGGCACTGATGCGAGGCAAGCTGGACGTCGCTTTCCTTCGCCCCGAGACGCTGAGTGTTGGTGTGTCCTTCAAGTTTTTAGCCAAGGAGCCACTGATCGCCGTGCTGCCGGCGGACCATCGCTTGACGTCGCGCAAAAAGATCCAGCCGCAAGACCTTGCCCGCGAAACTTACGTCAGTGCGGCTAAAATTTCTCCCGTATTGCAATCCGTGATCCAGGATTACGCGTCGAACGTTGGGATCACCCTCAAGGCAGAGTACGAAGGTGACGGTCTGCCATCCGCAATGTCGCTCGTCGTGTCTACAGGTGGAATAACGCTTATTCCGCTTTATGCGCAAAATATGCTGACGCCAAATGTCGTTGCCAGAGCACTTGAGGGTGTGCCTCCGACAATTGATCTCACCCTGGGATACAACGATTCAAATTCCTCGCCTTTGCTCCGCCGATTTTTGTCTCGCTCTGATGAACTGGTCGCCAACGTCCAAAATCAGAGCATCATCCGCTATGCTGAAGTTCCATAGTAGGGAGCCCTTTAGAAAGAAAAGCGGGCCTCCGTTGCGGCAGCCATGAAGAGTAGCGTCGCGGCGTTCACATCCCCCCCGGTGCAACCATATTCCATGTGTGGCGAACGCCCCTGCCGCGCCGTCGTTTCCGCCATCTCTGGAGCCCCCCCATCATCACTCGAAGGCTCTTGCTACCCGATTTGCCTCGCGCCGCTTCCTGACTGCGCGATAGACGTCCCGAACGAGATAGGCCGCCAGAATGATTATCTGCTGCAAAAAAACGGCGCCGACGACCAGGAATTGAATCACTTCCTCACGCTCATAAGAGTCGCCCACAGCGGCTCTATCTGGTGTGAAAGTCACCTTGTGGCACACATACACTGACAGAACGATCCAGATCACCGCCAAAAAATGGAACGCCATCCGGCGATGTGGCCATCTGCGCCCAGCGATAAAGGCCAGGAGCGGAGCCGCAAAGTTGCTCGTAACAAAGATGAGGAATGCGAGTTCAGGCTTGATCATCGAATGCCGTGTCGCGCTTTTCAAAAAGGTGCAGCAATATTTTTGACCAACGGGACGACGCAACACCGTCGTGAGAAACTACATCCGCGGGCTAGCGTACCACGGCGCTTTTTCAACGATGACTTTTCTATTTACCTTGCGGTCGTCAGGTACCTGGATTTCAATGACTTTGCCTCGGTTCCCTTTTTTTACTTCTTTGCAAACCGCGGAGATCGCCAAAAGCATTGGATCTGTTGGGAAGTTCGACATTCCGAGCGTGGCTGCAGCTTTCTTTGCCGATTCCGGCGTCATGTTGAATCCGCACGTCATCTGCACGACGTCATGAAACAAGGCTGCTCCTTCGAACGAGCGATTGTCGGCCTGAGCGTAACCAGCAGCAGTAAGAGCGAGCGCGAAAGCCGCGAAAATACTTGGTTTCATTGAAATATCTCCCCAATACGACTTAAGGCTGCAATACAGCGCAGCGCAGTTCCGAAGTCAATTCGGGGCAGATCAGAAACAATATTCTTTCGGAGATCGATTGGTGGAAAAGCTGCATACGACTCCACCGTCCTTCTACAGGGAATGAGCGCGGATCGCCAAGGCTGCAGGGCGTTCGGTGCGCTGAGGATCCTTTGTTGTTCGTTGGGGGTTATCGCTGCGCCTTGCGCTTGGCGTCGGCAACGATATCGCTGGTCGTTTTGCTCGCTGACTGGCCGGCGCGGATTGCGATTGCCATCACGGCCACCGCAGCGCGGCGGGCTGTTCGCGGTATCGCGCGCCGGAATACGAACAGCAGAAGAGCGGCCAAGAGGACGGCGCCGATAGAGAGCCCGCCAGTAATCATCTCTTGGTTATGGGCTTCGATGCGATACTTATGGAGAAGCTTCGCGTCCTTAACTGACAGTTGGCAATCCGTTATGGCCTGGACATCCTGCCGATCGATATCGCTTAGGTTTATGCCCTCTTTGGGGAAGCAGGTAACGCTTGGCGGGCGGCTGTTATCGAAAGGCACGGGCGAAGTCTCCTGTTTTTCTGTTTCTGCGGCGGGGATGGCAGGTAGGCTTGGGGAGGCGATACGACCTACTAATTCCCCTTTTGTTCCAGGTTGTCCAGTGCAATCTCTAGGGGTGTTTCCTTCTGGACACTGACCGGCCCGGGCAAGGATTGGCGATATCTCGAATCCTTACCTAGCCGTGTTCTGACCTGTCGGCCTTATATATCTGTCAGCTTGGCGCTTATAGAATCCCGCGAATTGGCGACAGATATCATCCACCGACTGATGCTCCTCATTTGCAACATCCTCGATGGGTTTTACGAGTCCGAAGCCAGATAGCACGCCCTGTCGTCCCACTGCTTCAGCCTCGTCGCCCTTTGACGAGCCTATGAGGTCGTCGTAGACGCTCGTTATTTCCCGAAGATACTCCGGTGCACCGGGCTCAGACACGCCCCGGCTTTGGCAAAACGCCAGTAATCCCAGCATGTTTCGATACGATTTATGCTTCACCAGCATTTCGTCCGGGATTTGCCCTTGGGCGAAAACGACGCCAATGCTGATGCAACAGAACACTATGGCGAGGGCGGTTGATTTCATCGACGCTCTCCAGTAATTCGTTGATTTATTTCTTTATTTGGAAAATTGGCGCACCCGACAGGATTCGAACCTGTGACCTTTGGAATCGGAATCCAACACTCTATCCAGCTGAGCTACGGGTGCATGCCTGACGATGTGACTCGTCGTCCGATGTCGTGGTTCTTAGCCTAGCTTTGGCTCTGCTTCAATCGCGAAGTTCACGGAAATTCTGGGACTTGGCTTTTAAAGCGATTTCCGCGCCAAGCTGTTGCCGAAATGAAAACTCCGCCGGTCCTTGCGGGCGGCGGAGTTTCTTTCCTGGATGCTGCTTATATCAGACCTGCATGGCGCCGGGGCCGGGGATAGCCTTGGGCGGCACCTTGCCGAGGATGATCATGCCGAGCACCTCGTCCTTGGTGACATCTTCGGTGCGGGCGTGGCCGACGACCTGGCCGTTTTTCATCACCGAGACACGGTCCGCGAGGTCGAAGACGTCGTGGATGTCGTGGCTGATCAGGAAGATGCCGATGCCTTCCTTCTTCAGCTGCTTGATGAGCTCGCCCACCTGCGCCGTTTCCTGCGGACCAAGGGCTGCCGTCGGCTCGTCCATGATGAGGATGCGGGCGTTGAACAGGATGGCGCGGGCAATGGCGACCGACTGGCGCTGACCGCCTGACAGTGCTTTCACCGGCTCCTTGAAGCGCTTGAAGTTGGGGTTCAGGCGGCCCATCACCTCGCGGGCGGAATGTTCCATCGCGACGTCGTCGAGCGTGCCCCAGCGGGTCTTCAGCTCGCGGCCGAGATAGAGGTTGGCGGCGGCGTCGACATTGTCGGCGACGGCGAGCGTCTGGTAGATCGTCTCGATGCCGAACTTCTTGGCATCGCGCGGATTGCGGATGTCGGCCGGTTCGCCATTGATCAGGATCTCGCCGCTATCGCGCTTGTAGGCGCCGGAGAGGATCTTGATCAGCGTCGACTTACCGGCGCCGTTATGGCCGAGAAGGGCGACGACTTCGCCGGGATAGAGATCGACCGAGGCATTGTCGACCGCGTGGATACCGCCGAAGGAGATCGAGATATTCTTCAGTTCGACAAGGGGAGTGCGTTGTTCAGCCATGGTTCGTACTCCTCTTACTTCGCACGGGAGCGATAGACAGTGTCGAGCCAGACGGCAATGACGAGCACCGCGCCGACGACGACGTTCTGGATAGGTGTGTCGACGTTGGCGAGACCCATGCCCGACTGAAGCGACTGCATGACGAGCGCGCCGAGCATGGCGCCGGCAATCGTGCCGGTGCCGCCTGCCAGAGACGTGCCGCCGATGACGGCTGCCGCGATCGTATAGAGCTCATAGGTCGTGCCCTGCGAGTTGGCGGCGGCGTTGAGGCGGGCCGTGGAGATCGCGGCCGCGACGGCGGCGAGGAAGCCCATCAGCGCGAAGATGCGCACGGTGACCCAGCGGGTCTTGATACCGGCGAGCTCGGCTGCTTCCGGGTTGCCGCCGATCGCGAAGACATAGCGGCCGAAGCGGAGACGCGTGGCGATGAAGGTCATGACGATGCCGACGAGGATGGCGATCAGCACCGGCACGGCAATGCCGTAGGGGATCATCAGCCCGCCTTCCGGCATGGTGATGTTATTGGCCTCGGCATAGCGCTTGGCGATGGCCGGCGGCCAGTAATAGATGGTCGAAACCCAGATGGCGCCAAGCACCATGGCACAGCCGAGGACGCCGAGGACATATTCGGCCCAGAGCGGACGGCGCGGGAAGTTGAAGCGCCGGCGCTGGTGGCGCGAGCCGATGATGGAAACGACGATCAGCACGCAGGCAGCAGCACCGATGATCCAGCTCCAGGTGGCGCCGATCGCGCCTTCGGCGCCGCCGCCCATGATGCGGAAGGTGGTGTCGAGGGGCGCGACCGTCTGGCCGCTCGTGACATACCAGGCAAGGCCGCGCCAGGCGAGGAAGCCGCCAAGGGTGACGATGAAGGAGGGCACGCCCATGAAGGCGATGATGACGCCCTGGAACAGGCCGATCGCCGAGCCGACGAGGAGGCCGCAGATCAGCGTGATGACCCAGGTGAAGGAATTGTCGAAGCCGAGATATTGCGGCAGGAACTTCGCCTGGACCACGCCCATGATCATGGCGACGAAGCCAAGGATCGAGCCGATCGACAGGTCAATGTTTCTGGTGACGATGACCAGCACCATGCCGGTCGCCAGCACTGCGATTTCGGTGGTCTGGACGGAGAGGTTCCACAGGTTTCGGGGCGTGAGGAACAGGCCGCCGGTATAGAAGTGGAAGCCGACCCAGATGACCAGCAATGCGCCGATCATGCCGAGAAGGCGGGTGTCTATTTCCGTTGCCCTGAGGAAGCGCGTGAAGGGGCCTTCAACTGCCGTGCGCGGGCCGGACGAGGTCGATTGGGTGATGTCTGCCATGGGTTTGCCGTTTCCCCCATTTGTTTGGGCGCAGGCCTGCTCCGGATGGGAATAGCTGGCCGATGACCGCCCTGTTCTAGATGTGACCACCGGGACGCTTCCGAAAATAGCCGATCACAACGGCACTATTCTGGCAGGGAATCAAAGCATCCGCGATGTGCGCGAGAACGGAGAAGCGCCACTGAGCGGGCTTCATCCGCATCCGGCGCCGCAGCGGAGGGCCGCTGCGGCGCCGGTATTCAAATCAGCCAGCGAGGATTAGTCGCAAGCCTTGACGGAGCCAGCCTTGACGCCCTGGCAAGCTTCAGCCTTGGAGATCCAGCCGGCGTCGATGACGACGTTCAGGTTGTCCTTGGTGATGGCGAGCGGGGTCAGGAAGATGGACTGCATCTTCACCTTCTTCGGGCCGCCTTCGAAGGTCTGCACGCCTGCAACCTTGTCGAGGGCCGTGCCGCCGGCGAGATCGAGAGCGACTTCGGCAGCGCGCTTGCCGAGTTCACGGCTGTCCTTCCAGACGGAAACCGTCTGCGTGCCGAGAGCGATGCGGTTCAGAGCAGCCTTGTCGGCGTCCTGGCCGGAAACCGGAACAGTGCCGGCGAGGCCCTGTGCGTCGAGAGCGGCGACGGCGCCACCGGCCGTACCGTCGTTGGAAGCAACGACAGCGTCAACCTTGTTGTTGTTGGCGGTCAGGAACTGCTCCATGTTGCGCTGGGCGTTCTGCGGCAGCCAGCCGTCGGTATAGGCTTCGCCGACATTCTTGATCTTGCCGGCGTCGATTGCAGCCTTCAGGACTTCCTGCTGACCTGCGAAGAGGAAGTCGGCGTTCGGGTCAGAAGACGAGCCCTTGATGAAGACATAGTTGCCTTCCGGCTTGGCCTTGAAGACGCCCTGCGCCTGCAGGCGGCCGACTTCCTTGTTGTCGAAGGTGATGTAGAAGGCGGACGGGTTTTCGATCAGGCGGTCGTAACCGACGACCGGGATACCTTCGCTGGCGGCCTTTTCAACAGCCGGGCCGATTGCGTCGGAGTCCTGAGCGAGAATGATGAGGGCGTTTGCGCCCTGGGAGATCAGCGACTCGACGTCGGTGAGCTGCTTTGCGGCCGACGACTGTGCGTCAGCGGAAATGTATTTTGCGCCCTTGGCTTCCAGAGCCTTCTTGATGGCGGCTTCGTCGGTCTTCCAGCGTTCTTCCTGGAAGTTCGACCAGGAAACGCCAACGACGAGGTCTGCAGCCATGGCAGCCGACTGCAGCGAAACGAGAATGGCAGCACCTGCCATCAGCTTATAAATAGACTTCATAAATGTCCTCCCGAGTGAATTGCAGCCGGCCCAGCATCAGCCTCCTCCGGCCACCGCGAAAGCCTGTCCAGAAAGGTTCGGATTTTTTTCTCGACAGTCGAGAAATTTAGTGTCAGAGATTTTTTCAACTGTCAACACCGCACTACCGGCTTAATTTCCTTTGACGAAAGGCGCCGGAGATGCTGTGGCAAGTGAAGGGCGGAACGAACGGGGAAGAGGGCGTCGATAGATGCTGACCAAGTCGAGCACGGAGCTCGTGCGGCAGAGAAACAGCGTGCTCGTGCTCGCTACTCTTCGCCGCCATGGGCCACTTGCTCACACTGAAATATCCGATTTCACGCGGCTTTCGTCCGCGACCGTTTCCGCGATCACGGCCGATCTCGAAAAAGCGCAGGTGATCGAAAAATCCGAGCAGCAGGCCGCCAGCGGGCGAGGGCGCCCGCGCGTGCTTTTGCGCCAGCGGCGCGACTGCGGCTACCTCGTCGTCGTCATCATATCCTCGGATGCCGTGCAATATTCGCTGGTCGATTACTCGGGCAAGCTGATCGACCGCTTCAGCGAGGAAAGATCGCATGATCCCGATGGGGCTGGCCGCTTCGTGAACGGGGTGCGGGCGGGGCTTGAACGTATCCTGTCGCGCTCGCGGATCGAACGGGAGAAGGTGCTGCTCATTTCGATCAGCAGCAAGGGGCTGGTCAACTCCTCCGAACCGGTTCTCGTCTGGTCGCCGATCTTCGGCAGCGACCAGATCGATTTCGAACTGGCGCTCAAGCCGGAATGGAAGGCGAAGGTCATTCTCGACAACGAGACGCTGCTGGTCGCCGCCGCCCTCGGCGCGCGTGAGGAGAATGTCAAAGGCGCGGATTTCCGCTCGCTGGCGGCCCTCTCGCTCGGCCACAGCATCGGGCTTGGCATCATCAGGCGGACGAGCCATGGCGGGCATGAGGTGTCCGCGCCCAATTTCGGGCACATGCTGCATATGGCCAATGGCGGGCTTTGCCGCTGCGGCACGCGTGGCTGCATCGAGGCCTATGCCGGTTTCTATGCCATCCTGCGCACCGCCTTCGAAGTGCCGCTCGATACGATCCCGGCAAAGTTCGTGCCAGTGGCCGAGCTCGACAAGATCGCCGCACGGGCGCGGCAGGGCCACCGCATCTCGGGCTTTGCCTTCCGGCAGGCGGGGCTTGCGCTCGGCAACGGGCTGTCGCGCATGCTGAGCCTGACGGAGCGTATGCCGATTGCGATCACCGGACCCGGCACGCGCTATTACGATCTGCTGCGGCAGGGGATCGAGGAGGGGCTCGGCCAATCCCATATGGTGCGCATGGAGGGCATGCCGGAACTCAGGGTCGTCGCGGACGAGCAGATTCTCGTCTTTGAAGGACATCTGAACCGGGCGCTGGCCGTCATCGATGAAGACATCGTCGTGGCGGGTCTGCAGGGTGGGGATTAGTGGTTCCCCCTTCTCCACTCGGGGAGAGCGACTGTCTTT